>DATLTL010000051.1:0-5772 GCA_035533635.1 Nitrososphaerales archaeon | reverse complement strand
GTCATAGTTTCATACGAATTCTCCGCCAAAAGAAAGAGTGCAATATTAAGCGCTACTATCTGATGAGTGAGGCTTGAGCCGTTCCTTTAGTTAGAGAGCCCAGCCGATCAAGCAGAGTAGAGTGAACTCCCGCGGGAATTTCAATTATTACAGTCAATCCGCCGTCGGCCCCCCATTCCTCCTTTGAAATTTCTCCCACTCCCTTTAGCGCGCCGAAGGATTGGGAAGCAAATTGCGCCGGAACCTTGACGAGCAATTTGATTCTTTCTGATTTAAGAGGTAAGATACCGCGGAGCAGTTCGATCACCCCTTTTGCCTGCTCGTTAACATCCTTGAATGGGTCGATCGTCAATCTAACCTCGGCCATGGCTTGCTCGACGCGGAGGGGAGGATGCGGAAGTCCGGTTCTGGGATCTACATAGTTTCGTGCAATGAGCGAAACAATTTGCTTTCGCTTTTCTTCGACCAGTCTCCTCCTTTGCTCAGTTGTAAGATTGAGGTCGCCCTTTCTGAGAATTATTTCAGCGATTTGAAGGAACTCGCTCGTCTTGAAGGCCTTAGTTAGTTTCTCCGCAGGTACTCTTAGCCCCTTGTTTGCGTCTGAATATACCTCATCAACGGCGACTATTTGTGAAACTTCGACGTTTCTTCCAAATTTGAAATCCAGGGCTGGGTCTGGGTGCACCAAGATTTCAAAATGCTCGCCTTCTATGGATAGCCGTACCGTACTGAACTTTGAGGACAATTCAATTCAGCTTTCTTTGCAGAAGAGCATTAATTTCAATGTGGTAAAAGTCTTGAGTTTCAAGGGAGCGCAAAGCTCCCACAAAATCTCTACTGTGAAGGAGGTTGTTTTGAGGCACCGCGTTTTGCCTTTTCGGCGTAACTGTCGATTTCGTCATCAGACAGCCGCCTCATTTGCTTCGTGTCCACTGGGACAACTGCCATTTTGATATGACGAGTTCCGGTCTTGTCCTCGCTAACCAAGTAGATCGACTCTACAGCCAAAGTGAGCGCTTCGTCAATTGAGATATCTTCCTTGTACTTTTGTTCCAGATACTCGCCGACCTGATCTGCACCTGCACCGATCGCAATCGCGTAGTATCCAACGTAGGTTCCACTCGGGTCTGTCAAGAACAGTTGTGGTCCATTCGAGTCTACGCCAGCAATGATCAGGGAAACACCAAATGGTCTGACGCCTGCGTACTGGGTGTACTGCTGACACTGATCCGAGAGACGCTTTGCAACCGACTCCACATCTACCGGTTCGTCGTAAACTAATTTGTTGCTTTGTGCAACAATTCTTGCTTGATCGACCTGGACACGTGCGTCAGGAATGTATCCTGCTGCCGCGACTCCGAGGTGATCGTCAACTTGGAAAATCTTCTGAGTCTCGCCAGGAGTCTGCAACTTCCTTGGGCGCTCCTCGACCGCCAAAATTACTCCGTATTTGGTGCGAACGCCGACGGCCAAAGTTCCGCGACGCACGGTTTCAATAGCGTACTCAACCTGGTAAAGCCGCCCATCAGGCGAAAACACTGTGATGGCACGGTCGTATCCTGCCGCTGCTGGAAACATAGTATAGAACCTTTGAAAAATGTTCTTTGCCGCAGATTTAAGTCTTGAGCTTGCAAATCAACCCAAGAGAATGGAATACTTGATAATTCCTCTGCCAAAAGAGTCAATCACATGAGTGCCCAAGAAAACAAATACATCCTTGTTGAGACAATAGAATTCTCTGGCCATCGAAATATTCTTGGTACTCAACGTAATACAATTGAGGTAACAAAGGTCGCTGAGATCTCCAGACGCGCAGACTGCATCATTGGAGTCAGGGCGTCAAAGGCGTGTGCAGATCTCAGTTCCGATCTTAGAAAGCACATTCAGGCAGGAGGGCAGCTAGATTTTTTGATCAAAGTTGGCGACATTCGTTTTTCATTCAGTGGCAGAGGTCAAAGAGAGCTAGATCTTTCAGATCATCATGAGTTGGTTCTGAGAAGATCCGATTTCATCAGCGCTCGAACTGCGGCTATTTTCTGCGATGCGGCTGCCGCGGACTTGCCACGAAAAATGATCGAGCTTTTGCAAGACGACCACGCGGCGGGCATACTAATCATAAGCGCCGTAGATCCCCGTGATTCCTCTGGTGTCATCGATTCTCCTTTATTCATCGAATCATAAATCTGATTCTCAAATGTCTCGGCTAACAATACCTTTTACGGATCTTGAATTTGACCCCTCTATTACTTTGGATTCTGGCCAAGCCTTTCGCTGGAGCCCCGTGGATGAATCGCGGCAAGTATGGATTGGAATAGTTTCTGATGCATTGGTCCGAGTAACAAAGAACGAGGCGAAAGTACTTGGAGCGGTTGACAAGAGTTTCGACTCAGAATCGATTCGAAGATACTTCTCCTTGGAAGACGATCTTGGAAGTATTTTTTCTACATTTCCCTCGGACGAAACTCTAGATTCTGCTCTTGAGAAGTTTCGTGGATTGCGATTATTGAAGCAAGACCCCTGGGAATGTTTGATCTCGTTCGTTTGCTCGATAAACTGTAACATTCCCTCGATTCGGCTAAAAATTGCGAATCTGTCACGCAGATACGGAAGAAGAATAGATACTGATCTAGATTTGAAGGCGTATTCTTTTCCCACAGCCACAACACTAGCGAGGGCGTCGAAAAGAGATCTTCTCGAGTGCAGGTTGGGTTTCCGTTGGAGGTATGTAAAGTTCATAGCGAAGAAAGTTGTAGAAGGGCACCTTGATTTGGAAAGGTTGTCAACCGTACCGTATCGCGACGCGTTTCCTGAACTGATAAGCGATGTTTCCGGCAAGACGTTTGGCGTCGGCCCAAAGGTTGCAGATTGCACTCTACTTTATTCTTTGCACAAGATGGAAGCTTTTCCAATAGATGTGTGGATTCTGCGTTGCCTCAGAAAATTCTACCACGACGAAATTGAAATGAAGAATTTGGAGTCCCTGACCCTCAAGAAGTATCTTGCTGTTTCAGAGTCAATGCGTAAAAAATTCGGTAATTATGCGGGCTACGCTCAGCTCTATCTTTACGTTAAGATGCGCAGTGACTCGAATCACTCGATATAAAGTGCTGGCTTGAATGGCATGGCAAACTTTGCTTTGCCCTTTGGATCGTACTGAGCGGCTTGGTCGGCTCGATGGACCGTTACATCGAGACCCAATTGTCTTTGAATAAAGGCGACAGAATGGTCATAGAGCTTAGCTTCCTCGATTTCTCGGCACCTATTGTAATTGTCCAGAAAATTCTCGCCTAGCTCATTGATGTTCTTGCCAATCTTCGCCAACGAGTTTGCAGCATCCTTTTTCTCGACGGTGGGATGCGAGATGAAGAATTGCTGCAGTAAATCGGTTGTCTTCCCGCCGCTCTTTCTCGACTTTACGACCTCCGAAAACAAATCATATTGCCACTTGGGCGCGATGTAGACGTGGATAGATTTCATTTGCTGCGGCATTAATTTCAAAATGTTCTTCGAATCCTCAACAAGTTTCTGTAACAATAACTCTCCTAGTTCGGCGTCAGGGTGGAGTTTCGATTCATCGAATTTGGGGAAAGACGAACTACAAACCATCTCATTTCTTCCACGCGATTCATTGATCTCTTCTACAGTGTATGGCAAAAACGGCGCTAACAATTTGACCCAAGTATCCACAGCATAATTTATCAGATTCGAAGGATGAATTTCGGTCTTGAGTAGGTAGTTTCTGAGATCGTTCCAATATGCGTAGAAAACCTCCTGAAACGCGGACTTTGTCTTCATCATATCCAGATTTGAGGCAACGCTCGCGATGTGCTTCTGGATTTGATTCTCCAGCCAGAGATCTGATAGGCTCATATTCTTTGATTCTTTTACCGAGATTTCGAACTGCTTGATGAAAGAAGGCAACGAGTTGATCTTTGCCTGAATGTCCTTGGCATTTTTGTCACGCCAATCAACGTCATCCATTCCTTCTGCACCGTCCATGAGACCTGATCGTAGAGCATCTGCCCCGTAAGTTTGGAGAGCGTTAGAAATCGTGATCACGTTACCCTTGCTCTTGCTCATCTTCTCCCCCTCGACCGTCATCATTCCGTTCGCCGAGATTCCTTTCGGCCATAGCTCGCGCGGGAAGAAGGCAGTGTGCTGGAATACAAAGAACAGCAAGTGGTTAGGAATCAGCTCTTTCGCAGAATTCCTTAGATTGACGGGATACCAGTAAAGGAACTCACTCCTCATAAGCTCAAGTTCCTGAGCCTTTATTCCAATATTCTTACTGAGAGATTCAACCGCTCCTTCACCCAAGAGAACGAAATTGAAAAAATCCTCGGTAAGTGAGTTTGCAGTAAGCCCCAATCTGACTATAGCTGGTCTAATTGTATAGAAGGCCATGTAGATAGTCGAATCGCTCAGGGTCTCAACTATCCAGCCCGGGGACCAAGACAGCGGAGTACCCAGGCCCACCTTTCTTGCGCACGGCCAGTCCTTTATCCAATCGACAACATCGTGGAACCATTGCCTTGCACTCTCGGGATAAATTTCCGCGGCGTCAACGCACTGGTGCGCCAGCTTCTTCCATTCCGGATCTGAATATTTCAAAAACCACTGGTCCTCGAGCACTTTGACGATGCATTCGGTCAGGCATCGGCACACGACTTTGTCCGGCAGATCGTACATCGAACTCGCCAGATCCGACTGCTTTAGCTCTTCAATTATCAGGGGCTTGGCTTCGGTTATTTTTTTCCCCTTGTATTTTCCAGTATTTTCATTGAGCACTCCTTGATGGAATTCTTTCTTGTAAACTTCTGCGGTTGCAGCGGCTACTTTCGGATCATTCTGATCTTTGATCTTCATTTCCTCAATGACTTGCTGTGCTGGGAATCTGCTCATTCCGGGGACAGTCACCAGTGAAATGGGTTCAATCGCCTTCACTTCTGCAGCATTCAGACTGAAAAATCTCTGCTTCTCCAAGTCGGACTGGATGTCACGCAGCGCAATGTAATCCATTGGTGCGTGAGCTGGAACACCGTATACCACGCCAGTCCCGTTCTTCGGGTCGACGAACTCTGCAGGTAGTATCGGGAGCGAATCCCCGGACCTTAGAGGATTCGTGACATACCTACCGATTAGCTCTTTTCCCTTGAATGTTTTGACCGTTGTTATCTTTCTCAGCTGGTCCTTGAGCTTCGCTGCTGCCTCCTTACTCACTATCCATTGATATTTTCCGTCAACAGTAATTTGGCTGTATTCAGCTTCAGGATTCAGCCAGAGGTTAGTCACCCCGTAAATTGTCTCGGGTCGAAAAGTTGCGGCCGGGAGGAAAAAATCTTCGCCATCTAACCTGAACAAAACAAGCGTATACTCTTCCCAAGTGACTCCCTCGCCCTGAACCCTATCGTGATCACCAGTCGGGCTTTGATCTCTAGGGCACCAGACTACGGGATGGGTTCCCTGAGTCACATAGCCCTTCTCACGAAGTTTGTTATACTGCCATATGACAAATTTGTTGAACGTCGGGTCCAGATCCGTGGTGTGAAACTCTCTTCGCCAGTCAATGGACAATCCCAGTCTTTTTAGGGCGACTCTGCCCGAATCCGTGTAATATTGAGCCATGTATTTTGGATCGTAGAATTTGTGAAGGTCGCGCTGAGAGATTCCGTCAATCTCGACGAACTCTTTAACCATAGCTTTATCCCCATTTGCTAACCTTTCCGCAGCTGCAACTATTGGTTGACCCGTCCAGTGCCAAGCCCACGGGAA
>DATLTL010000050.1:0-2005 GCA_035533635.1 Nitrososphaerales archaeon | reverse complement strand
GTTGCGTTGTATTGGATCAGTATCTGCTTTTTGTCCTCGTCAGAAAGTATCTCATGCTTTGGTACCAATACATGGTCTGTTACTTTTGTCTCTTCGACTATCTCATCTTTCTTACTTTTCTTAGCCACTATAATGCAACCTTCGATGACATACCCTACGGTAGAAAATAGGTATCCAAAATATTCGCTTAAATACGGTATATAGGCATTGTGCCAGAACTCTTGCTCTTGCCCTGTTTTGGCCTGAAATTCCGGGCATCCTTGTTCTTCCTGTCTTAAAATAGCCTTTGAAATTCGTTGAAACTCGTGCTCAGTGGAGATCTCCCGAGCCTTGCGATCCTGCCCAAGCTCATTTTTCTCAGAACATCTTTGATATGTGGCAACAACTTTCCATAAAACTCGACTCTTGACGAGAACATCTGAGGTAAAGTCTCAAATCATCTCTGCAATTCCGCAACTAGTTCTTAGAAAACTCGACGATTGTTGAGACTGCGGCAAAATTCCAAAAACATCTATGAGAATCCGGGAAAACTAGTAAAATGAGCTTTTCTCTTGTAGAACCCCTTGAAACAAATTGTTCGATTCGTTCAGAGCTTGAAACGCGCCTTGAATTCATCGCTTTGAGATTAGACATTAGCTGCCGTCACCCCTCCCCCCGGGGGGTCTCCTATTGTTTTCAATTGATTCTTGTATGAAAACAATTAATTCATTACAGATCCTGTATGACTCGACGTTTTGACGAGAGCCTGGAAACTTGATCGCCTCTCCTGTCGACCATGGATTCTTCAGCAGTTGTCAGAGCAACCATTCGACAAAATGGATCTAAAGTTTGAACTAGAATATAACTGACAGCTTGCCGTTTGGGGTTTTGTTCGGTCTTGGCATTTTATCCTTCAATAAGGTAGAATTGCGATCCAGCAATTTAACGATCAACTCGCAATAATTGAAGGAACTCTTGTGCAAGAAAGATAGCAGGTTTTACTTGGTATGGGCCACTAGATATGGAGGAAATTGTCTACGAAGCATCATCCATTGAAAATCTTGTGCCTTGGTCGACCATCTATGATCGTTTTCCCATACTCAACCGTCTTGGCGTACTCCTTGCTTTCCATGAATTTCCTGAAAGAGTCAACTCCCTCCCACTCTGTGTATAGCATGTATTCGCTAGAATCTCCGATTTCCCTGTACAATTTTCCACTCAAGAAACCAAAGTCACCATTTTTGAGCATGGAGACCACGCCTGAAAAAATCTCTTCGAATGCCTTTTCGTGGCCGGGCTTGACTTTGTAGTACAAACCGATGTTAATCATTTGCACCTTCTTTGACTTCAGCGGCTTTTTAATGTAGATGTCATCAAAGATAAGGACTTTGAATAATCAGAGTCCATTTCTCCAAAACTGAAAGTGCCTCATTTTTTCTGCGCCTAGTTTTGGGTCAAAAAACGCTGCCAAAAAACAGTGCCCAGGATCAAGATCTGTTTATTGCTAATCTCAGTGGCCCGCTTGTCTCTTCGCTCCAGTGACCTGCTTTGTCAAACTGCTTTGGCGATTTACAATAAACAGGTAGAAGGCCGCCATGATCGCCGTGAGAGCTCCCCCAACAGCAGATATTACAACAAATTCGGAAGCGACTGGGCCGGTCGTCGTAACGCTGTCAATCGACAAAGTCTGACCTATGACGCTCGGATATATCAGAAATTGAAGCGAGAAAATTATTATTGTTAGCAATGAGATAAATACCGCCTTGTTCGTTACTATTGGAACCGTTTTGTCATAAAGGAAAAGCAGGGCCGCTAAAATTGTCAGCGCGGAGGGAATGATGATCAACTGCGAAACTAGCGATGGCGAATATAGGTAATATGCTCCAGTCGAAATCACTACACCCAGAACTGTCAGATAGAATCCTTTCATTCTCAGGGGCTTGAGTCCGAAGAATGCAGGCGCTAATCCAACTCCCAAAATCAGCGTGCCAACTTCAAATACCAAGCTACCTGGCGAAGAAATCCA
>DATLTL010000049.1:0-2402 GCA_035533635.1 Nitrososphaerales archaeon | reverse complement strand
TCCTTCGAGAGATCCACTTTCTCTTCGGAGATAATTACCTCCTTTACTTTGCCACCCTTCACGGAAACAGGCGGAATAGGATTTGACTCCCTCGATCTGTACGTTCGCCCTAGATCTTTTTCATTTGAATCAAGAGCGATTGCCATTCGTCCAAATGAGGAATGCATGTTGCTGACAACAGGAAAATCAGAGCCTTTCACTTTTTTGAAGAGTACAGCAGGAAACAAACCGTCCTTTTCGAGGCGCGCAACAAATCCCGACATTTCGAATTTTGGATCCACCTCTCGCTCAATTTCGGCGAGTTCCATTGGATATTTCTCTCTCAGAAGGTCGAGAAATGTTCTGAGGTCTTTCAAAGTGAGGCTACAGGACGAATCGCGCCTGAAGTCCTTTAATAAATTACTCCATCATCGAGAAATTCTGCTCTATGATGAAGTGGAATTGGAAAGAACGTAGAGATCAAGTACGTTAGAAAGGCAAATTAAACCTTGACGAAACCTTTCTCGCGGAAAGTGCAATAGTTACCAATGATAGATTTGATAGTGAAGGGTGGCCATGTCCTTACACCCAGTGGACTTGTTGACACATCCATTGCAGTAAATGAAGGAAAAATAATTGCTCTAGGATTTGAAGGAGTGTTTCCAGCTGCTGAAAAAACGGTTGATGCAACAGGAAAAATCGTCATGCCCGGGCTTATCGATACACATGCACATTTCAGAGAACCAGGATTCACATACAAGGAGGACTTTACGACAGGTTCTATGGCAGCCGCCGCCGGCGGAGTAACGACATTTCTTGACATGCCAAACGTGAAGCCTGCGACCAACACAGTGGAAAGGTTTGAGGAAAAAAAGAAACTTGCAAAACAAAAGTCGATCGTTGATTTCAATCATCTCGTCGGAGCAACCGACAATACAACAGAAGGAGGTGGAGTTAGTGGAAGGGGTGAGGAATTATATGTCAAGTACAATCCGCTTGTCGAAGAAATTCCAAAACTTGCCGCCGCGGGAGCTGCCGGGTTCAAGATATTCATGGCAGATGGAGTTTATCCCCACCCCTCTGAACTGTTTGTGGATGATGATGGAGTATTGCTTGACCTCTTCGAGGTTCTTGCGAAAACCGGCCTTGTTGTATCTGTTCACCCACTAGACAAGAACATCTATGACAACGATATAAGAAAAAAACGAGAACAGGGACTCACTGATCCACAATCATTCTTCGAGGTAAGGGCCCGCTATGATGGAATTAGCATGACCAGTGGAGTCGTGCGCCTGCTTCCGCTCCAGCTTGTGACGAAGGTCAAACTAAACTTGCTTCACGTGTACACAAGACACAGCATTGACTACATTCGCGAAGCTAAACATCGTGGACAGGATATTACTACGGAAGCAAATCCCCAGCATGCATTTCTCAAGCCATCCGACATTGCTCGATTGGGACCATACGCAATTACGGCTACAACAGATGCGAACATTGAAGCGCTCTGGGGTGCCATGAATGACGGAACCATTGACATTGTGGCCACTGATCACGCGCCGCATACAAAGGAAGAGGTGGAGCCCGGATGGAAGAACATCAACAAGATTCCGTATGGCGCGCCAGAGATTCAAGATTATTTGGAACTATTCCTGACAGAAGTTAACCGAAACAGAATAAGATTAGAGACAGTTTCTAAGATGTGTTCCGAGAATCCAGCGAAAAGGTTTGGCATGTACCCAAAGAAAGGAGCAATAATGACAGGGTCAGATGCTGACTTCGTGGTTGTCGATTTGAAGAAAGAATCAAGAATAAAGCCCGGCTATACGAAATGTGGGTGGACACCTTATGATGGACGGGAAGTCAAAGGTGTTCCAGTGATGACTATTCTCCGCGGAAAGATTGTAATGGATGGCGGTCAAATTACAGTGAGTCCCGGCTTTGGAGAATGGGTCCCCGGCCCAGCTTTTTCTCGGCAGGGGCTAGCAAAGTGATGTAACGCTAATCTTCGGTGAAATCTTCGAGCGGGGAAATGCGATCTATCACATTGATAGCAAATAGCGGATATCGCAAAAAAGATATACGCGCTGAAGTCAATAAAATGTAGCGAACAAAACATATGGCAGAATACGACCTCAGCGTCAAATTTGGACCACTTAATCTGAAACATCCAATCATTGCAGATTCAGCGGGGTACGCGCTCAGTGTTGCCGGTCTGAAGCGTCTCTTGAAAGCTGGAGCTGCTGCGGTAATTACTAAATCATCTACGTGGGAGCCATTGCCTTCATTTCCTCGTGCGTGGGATCAGAGCCCAATTCCAAGATGTTACTGGGATGAAGTTATGCTGCCTAGCGAAGTAAGGACGACGATGGATGGAACCGAAGCGCTGATCAATCCAGGATACAAAAGAATGGCCGAATACATCA
>DATLTL010000048.1:0-9987 GCA_035533635.1 Nitrososphaerales archaeon | reverse complement strand
AATCTGAAAGGCGCGGTGATAGTTTCTGCCGGCGCGAAGCTTGGGGTGTTACCCTCCATTCGAGAAGGGCTTCGGGCGCGTTTCGAGGAGACTGTCAAATCGGTCGTTGGTCCTCGGCAGTTTTCCTCGAAAACAAATCTGGACACAATCCGCTTTGTCACGAATGAGATATTGAAATGCAATAGCTATGTTGCTGCATCCGACTATGATGCATGCAACAGCTTCGACGTGAGACAAAAGCTTCGTTCGATCAATCTACCTGTATTGATCATGGTTGGAGAGGAAGACAAGATGACGCCTGTTCCAGGCTCTACGTACTTGAAGGACAATATACCGAAAGCGAAGATCGTTATACTTCGTGACGCGTCCCACTTGCCCATGATCGAGAGGCCTGCTGATTTCAATCGTCACCTCAATGAATTTCTAATGACGTTGAACTGATTTTCACATCTGCCCGTAAATCCGTCCGAACTTTCATCTAACTATACACTTATACGAAAATGGCAACACATCATGTGGCATGCTTGGTTCTCGTGATCTGGGCGTAGAAATCAGCAGAGATGCGAAAACTACACTGTATCCTTTCACGGATTATTTTCTGGGTTTCGACAAAGTGCCAGGTATAATCGCCCTTTTTGGAGACAAAACGAAGGAAATACTCGAAAGACTCAGGGTCGAGTTCTATTCCTCAAAGTTTGGTTACATGGGAGTGAGCGACGAAGATGGCCACATAATGATAAGTAGTCACCATCTGAAGACGGCGGATTTCTCAGTACTATACCTTGATTTGTTCCACGAGCTCCATCACGTAAAGCAGTTTCTTGATGGTAAGAAGATCTATCTGTTCGAGTATGAATACGTAGACAGTCCTGTCGAAATCGAAGCTTACCTCGCCACAGTTCAAGAGGCAAAAAGAATTGGATGCTCAGATGAAGAAATAAAAGAATATTTGAAAATGGAATGGATCAGCGATGAGCAACACCAGCGATTGATGAAAAGGATGGGGTTTGAGCCAAAAAACTAACTTGGCATCAACCAGTACGCGTTCCCATCAATATCTTTGAACATTGAGTACATACCCCATCCATCGTCTCTCGGCTTGTAGGTGAATTTCACACCTTTCTTTGACAAGCTCTCGTATTCTTTTTTGAGATCCGCCGTCAAGAACGCAATCCCAGTATTTCCCTTCTCCAGCGGCTTTGTCTTGCACAAATGCAACACCGGTCCTCTGGAACCCTTTGGGGCAACAGTGACCCAGTGTCCAAGCTTTGATTTAACTTCAAAGCCCAGTTTTTCTCGGAACCATTTCGCAGATTTCTTCTCGTCCCTCACGACGACAGCAAAAGAGCTAATTTTGGATATCACAGGTCAAGCGCTTCGGGAGGTTGCATATTTCATTTTCCATTGAGGTGCCTTTCCGGATAACCGGTGTATATCTGGCGCGGTCGTGAAATTTTTTGATCAGAGTCCAGCAACATCTCCTGCCACTGGGCGAGCCATCCTGACATTCTTCCTATCGCGAACAAAACAGGGAACATTTCATTCGGGAGCCCCATTGCTTGGTAGATCAGCCCGGAGTAAAAGTCCACGTTAGGATATAATTTCCTTTTTATGAAATATTCATCCGACAATGCGGCCTTTTCAAGCTCCAACGCAACGTCAAGAAGTTGATTCCTTCCTGTAACTTCGAAGACGTCATCTGCCATCTTCTTAATTATCTTCGCACGGGGGTCATAATTCTTGTAGATTCGGTGCCCGAATCCGAAGAGTAGCCTCTTTCCGTCCTTCACTTGCCTTATTATTTCAGGAACTTTCTCCTTTGATCCAATCTCTTCAAGCATCCTAACGACTTCTTCGTTTGCTCCTCCGTGCAAAGGCCCGTAGAGAGCGGCAACGGCCGCAGCAGCTGCGCTAAAAGGATCAACGTGCGAACTTCCAACAACCCTCATCGCGCTTGAGCTGCAGTTTTGTTCGTGATCGGCGTGCAAGATGAACAATACGTTTAGGGCTTTGGCAAGTACCGGATTTGGAGTGAAGGGTGAAAAACCTGGGGGTCTAAACATCATGGAAAGGAAGTTCTCCGAGTAGGAGAGATCATTTCGCGGATAGATGTACGGCAAACCTTGCGAGTGCCTGTAAGCAAACGCGGCAAGAGTCGGTATCTTTCCTACCAAGCGGTAGATTTGAAGATGTCTTGATTTTTCCGAGAAAATTTGCTTTGCGTCGGGGTAGAATGTTGATAGCGCGGCCACCGAACTTACGAGCATGCCCATAGGGTGGGCGTCGTGATGAAAGCCGTCCATGAATTTCTTTACGTTCTCATGAAGATTCGTGTGGAATGTGACGTTGTGGACCCAATCTTCGTATTCGGTTCTTGATGGGAGTTCTCCGTTGATAAGAAGGTATGCTACCTCCAGGTACTCCTTCTTCTCTGCTAGCTCTTCGATAGGATATCCTCCGTATCGCAGGATCCCAGCGTCCCCATCAATGTAAGTGATCTTGCTCTTGCAAGAAGCAGTGTTCACAAAAGAGGGATCGTATGACAGTAATCCAAAATCAGGTTCTGAAACCTTCATCTTCCTTAGTTCAAGAGCCCTTATGGCACCTTCCGATACAGGAATTTCATATTTTTTTCCCGTGCGATTGTCAGTAACTGATAGAGTATCTGTCAAAATAAGATCACGCCAGCCAAATTCAGATTAGCAAATATCACGGATAAAAGAAATTGGGTGTGGATTTGAATTTTCGAAGAGAAATCAGCGAAGGCTCTTAACGAGGGTTCCGAGATTCTTCCTGCAATCTTCTGGAAAAGCGATCTGCTCCACTTCGAATTTGTCTTCCCCGTCCAACCGGACCACAGGGATTTTTAGAAAATATTTTTTGAACAAAGACTGATCCTTGGAAATATCTATCACTTCAAGATCAAAGGGATAATCGTTCAAAAAGTCTCGCAGCGTATCAATTGCTCTCTCGCACAAATGGCAGCCTTCCTTCGATAGAACTGTGATCTTGTGTGGCAAACGCGCACTCCCAAAGTCACGTCATAAGACATAACCATTATAGGTTATTGCAACCCGACTGAACAAAGCTACGTGGATCGAAGTGCCTCAGAAACTAGTCTCAACCCAGAAAAGAAAATTGGCCAGTGCTGATGTCCTGCAGGGAGTGAAAAACGCGCCTCACAGATCGTACTACAAAGCCATGGGCCTGAGCGACTTGGATCTGACAAAACCTCTGGTTGGTGTCGCGAACACTTGGAACGAAGCCACCCCTTGTAACGTGCACCTAAATTTGCTAGCGAACAAGGCTTCCGAGGGAATAGTAGCTTCTGGCGGAACGCCCCGGCAGTTCGTAACAATAGCCGTCAGTGATGGTATCGCGATGGGTACTGAAGGGATGAAATCCTCACTGGTAAGCAGGGAAGTAATAGCTGACTCTGTCGAGTTGATGATTAGGGCACACCAATATGATGGTTTCGTAGGAATAGCAGGCTGCGACAAAAGTCTCCCAGGTATAATGATGGCGATGGCACGACTGAACTTGCCTTCTGCCTTTGTTTACGGAGGAACAATAATGCCAGGAGTTGTAGATGGAAAGGACGTCACAATCCAAGACGTGTTTGAGGCGGTAGGCGCTTTTGAGAGCGGGAGGATTTCGATGGATGCTTTGAAGCGGGTTGAAGACGCGTCGTGTCCCGGGGCCGGATCCTGCGGAGGGTTATACACTGCTAACACTATGGCGTGCATGAGCGAAGCTTTAGGCCTTGCGCTCCCTGGAAGTGCCACTCCTCCAGCTGTCGACGGGAGAAGAGCTCAGGCCGTTTTTGAAACTGGACGGACAGTTATCAGGGCAATTTCAGAAGATTTGAAACCCCGTGAGATACTAACATACGAAGCGTTCGAGAATGGCATAAGCGTCTTACAAGCTATAGGCGGATCGACCAACGCGATTATGCACTTCCTCTCGCTTGCAAAGGAATGTGGAGTAAAATTGGCGCTAGATGATTTTGAAAGGATGCGAAAAAAAGTCCCACATATTGCGGATTTGCGCCCCGGTGGCAAGTATGTAATGTACGATCTTGACAAGGTCGGGGGCGTTCCTTTGATCATGCACAAACTTCTTGAGAAGAAACTGCTGAATGGAAACTGTATTACAATCACTGGAAAATCAGTCAGAGAAAACCTCAAGGGAGCAAAATTCCTTAAAGATCAAGACGTGGTTCGCTCGGTAGACTCGCCGATCAGAAAGACCGGAACTGACATGATACTGCGGGGTTCCCTAGCTCCCGACGGTGCCGTAATGAAGGTAGCTGGGCTATCGGTGTCAAAATTCAAGGGAGTCGCCAAAGTATTCGACAGAGAAGAATTAGCTTTTGACGCGATTGCAAAAAAGAAAATCCTGGAAGGCGACATTGTGGTCATCAGGTATGAAGGGCCGAAGGGCGGACCCGGCATGCGCGAGATGCTACAGGTCACGGCTGCGATAGTGGGACAAGGTTTGGGTGAGAAGGTCGCGCTGGTAACCGATGGAAGGTTCTCAGGTGCGACGCGTGGAATCATGGTTGGCCATGTCTCTCCTGAGGCAATGGTTGGCGGCCCTATTGCTTTGGTTAAAGAAGGAGACGAGATTCAAATTGACACTGAGAAGCAAGAGATCAATCTCCTGGTTTCAGAGAAGGAAATATCAAGGAGACGCGCAAAATGGACTGCTCCGAAACCAAATTACACTTGGGGCGCGCTCGCGAAGTACGCTAGCCTCGTGGGCTCTGCGTCAGATGGCGCTGTTTGCTCGCCAAGACTATAGATTCGAAATTGTCCACTTCGGGGCATCGATTTTTTCCTTGGCTTCTATTTTCGGAGATAATAGACATACTTTGCAATGCGAACCGGTAATGCTGAAATATTATGCGCGTCGATAAATCATCGATCGTGCTCAAGTAATGTCAAACCTTAAGCTCGTCAATGTTATGGACGAATTCACAACTTCAACAGGTAAGAGAGTCCAGTATTATTCTCTGCCAAATTTGCAGAAAGCCCTAGGATCGGGTGCAAATATTTCTCGCCTTCCAATTTCAATTAGAATATTGCTCGAATCATTACTTCGAAACAAGGACGGCAAAGCAGTCACAGATTCCGATATTGAAGAGTTGGCCACTTGGAATGCGTCGAATCCCGCGGACAAGGAGATCCCGTTCAGGGTGGGGCGAGTACTGATGCAGGACCTGACTGGCGTCCCTGCCTTGGTTGATCTTGCCGCGATGCGCGACGCCGCCGTTTCTTTGAAACTTGATCCAATGGTAATCGAGCCAGAGGTCCCGATTGATCTTGTAATCGACCACTCGATTCAGGTTGACGCCTTCCGAAGCGTGGATGCTTTCCGAATCAACGCAGAGAAAGAGATCGAAAGAAACCGAGAGCGCTACAAATTTCTTAAATGGGCGCAGCAGGCGTTTCGCAACCTGAAGCTTGTTCCCCCCGACACTGGAATCGTACACCAAGTCAATCTAGAATTTTTGGCTAGCGTCGTGATGGAGAAGGAGATCGAAGACAAAAAAATCGTAGCGTACCCTGACACGCTCGTCGGCACGGATTCCCACACACCAATGATCAACGGATTGGGTATCCTTGGGTGGGGAGTTGGAGGAATAGAAGCTGAAGCCGCGCTATTGGGACAGCCCGTCACATTTGTTACGCCCAAAGTTTATGGCGTGCACCTTACCGGTTCTCCAAAGGACGGCGTTACAGCGACTGATGTTGTTCTAACAATTACTCAGAAGCTCCGAGAGATTGGAGTTGTTGATGCATTTGTAGAATTCTTCGGCGATGGTGTGAAGGCGCTGACGGTGGCTGGAAGGGCCACTATTTCTAACATGACTCCGGAGTTCGGCGCGACAGCTTCGTTGTTTCCAGTTGACGAGGAAACTCTTCGATACCTTAAGTTGAGTGGCAGATCAGATTCGCATATCGAGTTGGTTAAGAAATATTTCGAAGCTCAGGGAATGTTTGGAGCGCCAGCAGCTGGACAGATCGATTATTCCCAAGTTATCAACATTGACCTTTCAGAGGTGGAGGCTAGTGTTGCTGGACCAACTTTGCCCCATGAAAGAACCGGTTTAGGAAATGTTGGCAAACACTTCGTCGAATCTTTTCCCTCGCTGAAAGAGTCCGCTGGAAGAAAAAGTAAACAGCTTAGCTACGAGGGCAAGGACTACACGCTTTCAGACGGCGATGTTGTAATTGCGGCAATCACAAGTTGCACCAACACGAGCAATCCTAGCGTGATGATAGCAGCGGGCCTTCTTGCAAAGAGAGCTGTGGAGCTGGGACTTGACGTAAGGAGGATTGTCAAGACGAGCATGGCTCCCGGCTCGATGGTGGTCACTGAATATCTGAAGGCGATGGGTCTTCTTCCTTACTTGGAGAAGCTCGGGTTTGGCATCGTTGGTTATGGTTGCACTACTTGTATCGCCCAAGGAACGCCTGTATTGTTAGGCAATGGCACAACCCGCCGAATTGAATTGATGCCTGCAACAGGAGGTGTCTTGCTCTTTGGCCCTACGGCGCAAAGCAGGCTGGGCCTTGCACCTCAGTCCCAGAGCATTAAGCAGGGAGTGCGCGACTGCGTCTCACTGGTTCTACAAGACGGGCGGTCGCTGCTCTGTACCCCAGACCACAAGATTCTCTGTTCAGATGGGCGTTGGGTTAGGGCTGATGAGCTCGTTCTAGGGCGCGATCGCGTAGTTGTGGGACTTGAAGGACCACTTGACGAGCCCGGCGAGGATGAACTTGGTTACGTGTTAAGCGCGGGCAATCTGACTCTGATGATGGATACAGAACTTAATCGCGCACGCATGCTGGCCTTTGCGCGATTACTTGGTCATCTACTGAGTGACGGCTCTATCAGTGTCATGGGGCAGGGAAGAATGAACGTAGGACAGGCATTAGATCGCGAGATGGTACTCAACGACATTGAGCTCATCACAGGTCTGCGGCCGGTTGGCAAGCGCTACGATGAGCAGAAGTGGTCAATCGTGCTTCCAATGGCGCTCACGAAAGCTATAATCAAGCTGCCTGGCGTGCAGATGGGGCGACGCATAGGACAGGTTCCGACACTGCCTAAATTTGTGTTTGAAGACGACTGTCCGGTTTCAGTGGTACGCGAGTTCTTAGGTGGACTCTTTGGGGCGGACGGCCATGGACCTGCGCTCCATCGTTGGAGTCAGTTTGAAGAGGATTCTACGATTGAGCCACCAGCGTATTCCAACACCACTATCCCTGAACATGTACGGCAGTTGAAGAAGGTCATGCGCGATATGATTCGTTTGTTGGCGCGGTGCGGCGTGAAGACCGAGGGAGCCCAAGTGTACGAGTTTCCAACGCGACGAGCGGCAACTTCCTATGCGATGTCACGCGATGGTATTACCCGGATCGAAGTGCGCCTAGCACTACCAGATGGTATCTCGTTCGTTGAACACGTGGGATTCCGTTACTCCGTTGACAAGGCAATGAAAGCAAGTGCAGCGGCAGTTTACTGGCGCCTTGTGGATGGGATTAACATCCAACGCCTGTGGATGGCACGACGCCTTGTGGAGTTGCATCGGAATCAACCTGAGTTATCCTTCTCTCGGGCGCGCCAGATTGTGGCTACGACACTCCTAGACTACAACGTGGAGGACCCGGTGCCTCCAGTAGTGTCACCCCATTATGCACTGCTAGAAGGCTGCGACCGTTTTTCTCGCCTGCCACAGGCTGTGGACCGAAAGTTCCAACCACTGCATCGCAAAAGTTGTGATTTTCCTTCTCCAGTGGAGCTGTTCAAAGAGCTCGGTGTAAGGGATTGGTTCGCTCCTCTCCGGAGTCGGGCTGAAACAGAACATTTCCACCGATACTGCGTCGAAAAGGAAGCAATGACGCTACCTACATTTTCGCTTTGCGTCGTGGACCGACGCCCAGCCGGACAGCGGTTAGTGTACGACCTGTCTGTTCCCGACTTACACGCCTTCATGGCGGGCACTGTGGCAGTTCACAATTGTATCGGAAACAGCGGGCCACTCCCCGAGCCGGTGGGAAACGCGATTAGGGATAACCAACTGACAACTGCGGCGGTCCTCTCTGGCAACAGAAACTTTGAGGCAAGAATCCATCAGGACGTGCGTGCAAACTTTCTAATGTCCCCACCCTTGGTCGTGGCATATGCGCTAGCCGGCACAGTCATGAAAGACCTGACCAAAGAGCCGCTGGGTATTGATGCGGACGGACATCCAGTCTATTTGAGAGACATCTGGCCATCTGATAAACAGGTACTCGAATATCAAACCAAGATAAGTACCGAAATGTTCCGGAGCAGGTATGCTCAAGTGTACAATCAGAATTCAGAGTGGAATAAGCTTGATGCGCCAACTGGAGTGGAGTACAAATGGGACCAAAAGAGCACGTACATACAGCAGCCGCCTTACTTCATTGATTATGAGAAGAAGCTAGCCAAGGGCGAGAAGAAGATTTTCGACATCAGCGGAGCTAGGCCGTTGCTGATTCTCGGCGATTACGTGACGACAGATCACATTTCTCCTGCGGGGGCTTTCAGCTCAAAATCGGTTGCCGGAAAATACCTCCTCTCAAAGGGGGTGACAGAAGAGGAGTTCAACACCTATGGATCTAGGAGGGGAAATCATCTCGTTATGATCAGGGGTACGTTTGCGAACCCCAGGATCAAGAACATCATTCTTGGCGGAACTGAAGGTGCTCTGACAAAGCACTTCCCAGACGGAGAAGTGTTGCCCATCTTTGACGCTTCATTGAAGTACCAAGGCGAGAAGATTCCCCTAGTTGTTATTGCTGGTAAGGGCTTCGGAACCGGGAGCTCAAGAGACTGGGCTGCTAAAGGTCAGAAACTTCTTGGAGTTAGAGCAGTCATAGCGGAAAGCTTTGAGCGAATACACAGAAGCAACCTGGTCGGGATGGGAATACTCCCTCTGCAATTCAAACATGGCATCAGTTCAAAAACTCTTGGGCTCGACGGGAGTGAATTGTATGATATTTCAGGTATCAAGGAAGCGATGCAGAACGGCTCCAGCGCAAAGTTGACCATCACCCGAAAGGACGGACGGAAAATGGCGACCGAACTCATCGTGAGGATTGACTCCGAAGTCGAAAAGGAGTACTTCGTTAGCGGTGGCATCCTCGACTATGTGCTTGGTAAGAAAGTCTCGAAGAAATAGCTATTTCGCTTCTGGGGATTTTTTCCTCGTGCCTTTTGCTTGCTTTTCTTCCCCAGCAGATAGTTCGGCTACGGCACTGACCTTTGCAACTTCCCTCAATTGAGTTAGTTGCAGTGCTAGCTCCGCTACCTGCTTTCCCTTCGGAGTAACGACGTATTGTGTCACGTATCGCAATCCCAGCAGTTTTGGTTTCGGCTCCAGCAGCCCTTCGTTTATGAGCTGGTGGAGAGCTCTGCTAGCAGAGCTGCTGCTCTTGCAAGCCTTTGTTGCTTCAGTATAACTTACTGCCTTTGCGTTTTTCTTCGCAATATACGCAAGGAGAGCAATGTCTGTAACTGGATGACGCATCTGTCGGAAGACGCGAAGACATTACACGATATATCAATGAATCGGGCTTAGCCCTTCCAGAGGCCGATTCCGAACCCAACAATCCAGAAAAGAGGCATTGCGTAGAATAGCGCGCCAATGTGCGAAGCCTGCGACATGAAGATGTTGATAATGTGAGTCCAAATGCTGGCCGTAGTGATGAATGGTATAGTGAGTCCCACTGCACCAGCTAAAATCAGCCCAACAATTATCAAAATAGCGGAAGTGATTCCCTTCTTTGCGGCGATCCCGAAGAGCAAACCGTCCACGAACAGCAAGACAATCGGGATTATTGAATTAAGGTCAAAGCTCATTGTTATTTTTTTCGTCTCTAGCATCGTAAATGGGCGCGGCGCTATTAATGGTTACCAATAAGTTTGAGGTGATTAATGAGTTGTGAAATA
>DATLTL010000047.1:0-3445 GCA_035533635.1 Nitrososphaerales archaeon | reverse complement strand
GCGGATAGGCTGAGCAGGATCGCCTACAAGAAATATATTCGGTCCCACGAAAAGAAATCGTAGAAACTCCTTTTAGCCACTTGAGATTATAGTCTTCAGCCTTACTCGGTGAGTTTGAATGTCAGTCGAAGAACAGCAGTTACTGATTAGGAGAATTAAAGACGGAACCGTGATAGATCACATACGAGCTGGCGAGGCGCTCCAGGTCCTGCAGATTCTAGGAATCACAGGAAAGGATGGGGAGCTCGTGAGCGTCGCGATGAACGTGCCGAGCTCGAAGCTCGGCAAGAAGGATGTCGTGAAGGTTGCCAACAGAGTATTGAAGACAGAGGAGACTGACAAGCTTGCCCTTGTGGCACCGCAAGCTACCGCGAATATTGTCAAGAATTATAAGGTCTCGGCGAAACACAGGGTTGAGCTTCCAGAAGTCTTCAAAGGTATTCTGAAATGCCCCAATCCTACGTGCGTGTCAAATCTCTCAAACGAACCTATCATTCCAACAATCGATGTAATCGACAAAGACACGCCACTGCTAAAGTGCCGATTCTGCCAGAGAATCTTCACGTCTACTGAAACAGTTCTAATCTAACCCTTGACGACTGCCATTGGCGTCAGTCGAATGACTTTAGTCCCGATCCCGACCCTGTCTGACACATCGGCGACGGCGTCAACGTCTTTGTAAGCCCCTGGCGCTTCTTCGACCGCCCCTCTTTTGCTAGCAGCCTCTAACATGATTCCACGAGATTCAAGATCCTTCCTCACAACGTCGTAAGGGTAGTTCCGTATTGCGGCCCCTCGTGACATCGTCCTGCCAGCTCCGTGAGCCGTTGAGCCAAAGCTCACTTCCATCGATTTTTCCTGTCCCAGCAGAACCCAAGACGCGGTTCCCATAGACCCTGGAATTAGGACCGGTTGTCCTATGGATCTGTAAGCCAGGGGAATTTCCTCGCTTCCTTTGGGGAATGCCCGGGTCGCTCCCTTTCTGTGAACGAATACCTTTTCCTTCTTCTTCGGGTTTAGTGGATCAACCATGTGTTCTTCGACTTTACAGATGTTATGAGCAACGTCGTACACGAGCCTCATGTCAAGATCTGACTCGCTCATCTTCAACACCCTTTCGAACGCTTTGCGTACGCGTGACGTGATTACCTGTCTATTCGTCCAAGCATAATTTAGGGCAGATCCCATCGCAAACCTGTAGTTTTCGGCCTCTCTAGACCCGGCCGGCGCGCAAGCCAGTTCGCGGTCGGGAAGGTCGATCTTGAAATTAGGGGCGGCCACGTCAATGATCTTGAGATAATCGCTGCAGACTTGATGTCCCAGACCCCTGCTTCCGGTGTGCATAAGGACGCAAACTTGCTCTTCCTTTCCGATTCCGAACGCTTTTGCCGCCACGGGATCGAACACTTTGTTTACAGCTTCTATTTCTATGAAATGGTTTCCAGAGCCCAAAGTCCCCAAAGATTTAGCGCCGCGCTTTTTCGCTTCGGCGGAGACCTTCGCAGGGTCCGAATGCTTCATTGTTCCATTTTCTTCGCAGTGTTCAATATCAGCGGCAGTCCCGTAGCCGTTATTCACCGCCCACTTTACTCCCTCGGAAAGAACGTTATCCAGCTGTGAAATGGAGAGGTTCAGAGCACCGACGTTTCCTAGGCCGGACGGAACGGCGTGAAAAACTTCTTTCACTAATTCTCGGAGTTTTGGGCGGATCTCCTTCTCGGTCAGATTTGTTCGTATTAGCCGGACCCCACAGTTGGATACTACGAAGCAGTCCGCAGCAAAGTTATGTGCATCATCTTCGACTGTGATGTCATATACTGGCCCGGAATATTCCTCCGTAACCACTTCTGTGACTTCGTCCCAAACAATGTCGTCCTCAAGAGCTTGCGCAGTCCATTCCTCGAATGTAGGAAATGAGAGCGGGATTCTTGGGGGTGTCGCCCGACCATCGTAGGCGCTCCTTTCTAGAAATCTCCTATTCACCCATTGAGACATCATCTTCCCCTCGAAGGACGAGATTGAATATCCATTTCCGTGGAGCTCAGCGACCATGACCGCAACTTTCTGCCTTTCAGTTAGAACTTTCAATTTCCATCCTAGCCAGCTAGATGCGGCAAGAGCGAGTCTCTGCTTATTCGGGGTGTAGAGATAACCTACGGTCGACCAAAGAGCCACAAGCGAATCAGGTTTTGACGACAATTGGAGCTTCAGCCTGACATTTTCATTCAGATCCTCCTCTCTGATGCTACAAACTTCGACTCCCAGCTCTTCGAAGAGTTTCCCGAGTTGCATCAAGAATCTGCGGCCGCTTGATTTTGCCTCTCGCGTCTTGTTCATGGAAATAACGGGAGGCTCGAAGTTGTATCCGTTAATTGTCTGTGGCTTGTTCATTTCGGCCCCACAGTATCCAGCAAGAAACAGGCGCTTGATCCAGTTAGGGGTCTCCGCTAACCACCATGGAACATCATATTCGAGCTTGGTCTTCTTCCCTGAAGGAGCTCCAAGGCCCTCGAGCAACTTCCTAAAGCTCCGAGCCGATACATAGACCGAGTATTCTATACTGTCAAAGGTTTTCGTCCCGATCTTACTCAACCTATATCGTGAGCAGATTCTCGACGGAGTGAATCCTACACGCTCAATATCCTTTCTTAATTCTTTCATTCCTTCATATGTACCGTAGAACCATGTCTTCTTGCCATCAAAGCTTCCGTCGCCCATGAAGTACGCCAATAACTTGACTAGGTAAGGAAATTTCTCGCTGTCTATGCTAAGGGGGATAAGATTCCTCGCGAGCAGCTCTCTTGCCGTACTCCCGTCGAAATTAGAAGCTTCGAAAAGCAGCAGATTCTTTGGCGAGTCGTACTTTATGCCAATGAATGGGTGAGTGCCTACTCGCGTGCCCGGCTTAATGAATCTGGATTCTTTCATGCCAGAATCGGTTAGAATAGGGTGATCCCCAGTTGCTCGCAGTTTCAATCCTGATTTAGTGCGAAGCTGAAATAGGCGGCCTTCATTCTTGAATTGAGTCATCGCGACCTTTGTGCTTTTTGTCGCATGTTTGCTGAAACAATTAACCTCGCTGCCAACTCTGAGTGAATCTATCGTTGTCCTGAAGCCAAGCGGTGTCAATATTTCCGCCTCAGGTGGGAGGCAATTGATGTCGTAACCTACACCGCCTGGAGATATCACGCCGGTTTCAAAATCCGTTGCGGCAACTCCGCCTATTGGAAAGCCGTAGCCCTCATGCCCGTCGGGAAGAACTATCATGTGCTTCTTTACACCTGGAAGGTGTGTCACGTTGACCGCCTGATCGATCGTCCGATCAGTCTGCATCTTCTCTATGAGCGATTCATTCGCGTAAATGGTAACAGGTACTCTCATTCCTGGTCTTGCAGTTTGTTCTATCCTGTACTCGACATCGCCAACTTTGGTCATTCCGAATTTC
>DATLTL010000046.1:0-3298 GCA_035533635.1 Nitrososphaerales archaeon | reverse complement strand
TTTGAATCGCATGAGAGGGCATTGCCCTGTGCGATCTTGGCTGGTGCTCTAACCAGGCTGAGCTATCGGGACGATCCCATCGTGAAAACGGGATTCCGCATCGCCACCCCGGCCTTGAGGCCCCCGGCATTTCGAATTTTTTGTAAATTGCGTTAATAAGCATAATCAAGGTTGCAGTTGTGTTCCGCAGTTGTGGCAGAATTTCTCTTCGGACGTGACTGAAGTGTTGCAATTTGGACAGGAATTGTTTTGCGAAATTGGAAAACCTGCGATGGGCTGAGGTCTCATGTTGTCGTATAGCGATGGTGGTTTCGGAATGTACCCATGCGGCGCAAGATTCGAATAATATAGTACGAGCATTGATGCAGATACTAGCGGAAATGAGAGCGCGGTCACGAAGTTCGACGCGACAACTGCTGCCATGGTGGAAGTTTCTCCAGAGAATGGAAGGCCCGCGAATCCGCCGACAAGGTTAGAGATAACAGCAATCATAATCTGGATTCCGGCGAGGAGACAGAATGTCTTGAACCATCTTCTCGAAACTAGTTGCCTACTCCTTCGCATGGCATCAATTGTGGATTTTCCTTCGAGCGTCGCTGAAGCAAGCACCAAGTAAAGCATGGTTCCCAGTAACAAGGCACCAATTACGAATATGACGATACCTCCTTCGATAATCATTACGGAAAGTACCGTTGTCACCGCAAGACTCAGGTAGTTCGGACCTCGCTGATTTGTCGAGTGTGTCAGCGCTTGGTTCATTCGCCAAATGCCGAGCGCAGCCGCGAAGTACAGAATTGACCAGCTGACAAGATAGTTTGCCAATGTGTAGCCCAAGAACCGAGAGATAGATCCAAACATGGCGGATAGCTGCCCAACGCCGAGGCTCGAGATATTCGCCGGAATGTTTGGTGCCGGCGTGATATACGAAATCGATGAAGCAACAATCGTCGATGCGATTCCAAATGCAATGAAGATTGGAAGTACTCTCGCATAATTTTGCCGCACGAGGTCGAAGGTTCTTCCGAAAAGCTGGCCCAACGACAGTTCGTGTCCCAGCGGATTCGAGTTTTCGCTCAAACTGAAATCAAGTCCTTGAAACGTGAAAAAGCGAAGTTTTTGACATTTAAGAGATTGCCCTTCGCAGGCTTTGGCACATTACTGAAATTGAACAGGTAACCTCGCGATGATTGACAGGTTGTACTTCAGCACCTTGAGTCTGATTTCGTTCTTCTGACCGCATCTCTTCTTCGAGTAAAGGGAATGACTGAATCTTCTCTTTACTGTAGAGACGGCTGTCTCAGCCAAGCTTCTCTGGTGATACTTTTTCAGATACAGTTTCTTGCTACGTCTGTAGAGAAAGAGCATTTCCTTCCATGCCTTCGACCCCTTGCTCCTGACACGTACGACGTTCTTCTTGATCGAGATGATGGCTCTCCACCGCATTTTGCAATCAGGTCGCATTTCTTTCTGGAGAGGTAAGCCTTGTCAGCGCACAATCTGCCGAGATATTTGACGAGCTAAAGCAAGTACTCGACCTGCTTTGAATCCGATTTGAATGGTGGAGTTGCCTTGAACGATAATATCAGAAGACTGGTTACGTCTACTATGAAGTGCCAGCTTGAGGAAATCTTTCCTTTTCTTCCTTCTTGAGTGCCTTGCATCAAGCCATCTCACAAACCTCATTATCGAGAGACCAGTGCTATCAATGGCACAGATTCTCTTTTCTTTGACTCTTTTTTGGAATAATATCCTTCCTCCACAATGAACGCATTCAACTGTTTCAGGTACTCCTTTGTTAGGCGGTTCATAGCTCTTTGCAGATCCATCCTTCCAGGACGCTTCTTCACTCCAATAAGGGGCCAGAGATACCTTGAATCAGATAGGAATGAAACCATGTCCCTGTACGGCTTCCTGAGCCAGATCTGCAGTAGAAGGCAGATGACTAGAGCTCTTGGGTCATTCTTCGTTGGCTTAGCCATACTATCTGGATTTGCTTGCCATGGAGGACCTCTAGCGTAGACAAACAACCTTGCCTTTCTAACGAATTCGCCATACTCCTTTTTCTTGCCATTCTTAGTCTGACCACTCCTTTTTCGACCATGAGACGTTGAGACAAATAGTTTGAGAGATGAGATTGGAAATCAAGATTCCTTGATGAGATGCCTAAAAAATCAAACGAAAGAGTTTTCCCTATAGTAATAATCAGCTGTTTACATGGAGCAGTTGTCGTTTCAAGAGCTGATGGAGGGAAATTACTGTTGGGGTTGCGGTACCAATGAACATGGTTTGCGGATCAGGAGTTATTGGTCGGGCGATGAAGCTGTATGCACCTGGCAGTCCAAGGACTACCATATGGCTGGTCCTCGACATATTCTCAACGGAGGAATTATTGCCACAATAATTGATTGCCATTGCATCTGCACTGCCATTGCGGCAGCCTACCGAGGAGAAGGACGAGAGATTAATACTGAGCCGCATATATGGTACGCCACTGCATCCTTGCAAATATCTTATCTGAGACCTGCATCAATTAAAGAATCCGTAGTTCTTCGGGCGAGGGTCAAGGAGGTGAAGGGAAGAAAGACAGTCCTAGCGTGCTCACTCTTCAGTAAAGGAGAGGAGTGCGCATGCGCTGAGGTTGTGGCTGTTCGTGTACCTGATGCCTGGCGCGAAGAAAAATAGAACATATCTAAGGACTATTGTGCCAAAGCCCCCTTCGCAACACCTAATCTATTGTTGCATTCAGACGAGTTTATTATTTATTTGAAATCTAAGAGCAAATCTGGGCATCCGCGGAAAAACATTGGCTTTCAAGTTTGGGTATCAACAACCCTCGCACTCGTTCGAAGGGGTAGAGAACAGTTTCAAAAAGGTAGCGCAAATTGCTAGTGAGTGCGAAGAGCAAGGTTATGATTCCTTTTGGCTCATGGATCATCTGGTCCAGATTTCTCGAGTCGGAAAAATTACTGACCCAATCCTGGAACCATACACGGCTCTATCTGGAATCGCTTCGCTAACCTCCAAAATCAAAATTGGAACTCTCTGCACATGCAACCTTTTCCGGAATCCCGCGCTGATTGCCAAGATGGGAGCTACTCTGGATCAAATCAGCGATGGTAGGTTCTGGCTCGGCATTGGAGCTGGATGGTTTCGTGAAGAAGCAAAGATGTACGGATATGAATTCCCGAATGCGGCGACACGCCTTGGGATGCTCGAAGAGTCTCTCAAAATCATAAAGCGAGCGTGGAGAAACAGAAAATTCACATTTCACGGTAAATACTATGATTTCGAAGACCTA
>DATLTL010000045.1:0-2893 GCA_035533635.1 Nitrososphaerales archaeon | reverse complement strand
GCAGAAACCTTTCATTTTTATTCCATTTCAAGCAATCCCAAAAGCATACCATGTTTACTATTAGCAAATGACGTATATCCTCTTGTTACATCTCTTCTACCGATCAGACCGTGGCTAACGGAATGAAAGGAAAAACGTGCGTTGTAACCGGAGCAAATTCTGGAATGGGTTTCGTCGTTGCAAGAGAACTCGCGCGAATGGGTGCAAATGTTGTTTTGGTCTGTCGCAGCCAGAGCAAGGGCGATCTCGCAAGTAATGAAATCAGAAGAGTCACAGGCAATGAATCTGTTGAGTTGATGATTGCAGATCTGGCATCTCTCGAATCGGTCAGAAAATTTGCGCGAGATTTCAACCAAAATTACCAAAAGTTGCATGTCTTAGTTAACAACGCAGGCCTGATTCTTGGAAAGCGAACTTTAACTCCAGATGGACTCGAAGCTACCTTTGAAGTGAACTATCTGTCGCATTTTCTGTTGACTCATCTACTTTTGGATGTGCTGAAGGCATCTGCTCCCTCGCGAATTGTCAACATATCATCTGACGCGCACACTAGCGGACATATGAATTTCGACGATCTTCAGTGCGAGCGCGGATATGGTGGCTGGAAATCTTATTGCCAGTCGAAGTTAGCGCAGATTCTTTTTACGTATGAATTGACTGAAAGACTGAAGGGGACTGGCGTCACTGTAAATTGCCTTCATCCAGGCGCGGTCAGAACTAACTGGGGCGATGAGGCTGGAACTCTTGGGATAGGAATAAGGCTCGCAAGGCCATTCATGCTTAGTCCAGATAAGGGGGCGGAAACTGCCTTGTACGTTTCAACTTCGCCAGATTTGGAGGGTGTAAGTGGAAAATATTTTGCAAAGAAAAGGGAAGCGCAATCTTCCAAGGAATCATATGATGAAGAAGAGCGAAGGAAGCTGTGGGACATCAGCATGAAGCTTTCTGGGCTTCAATGAATTCCCACAGCCGTCGTGATTTGTCTTTTGATGGAAGTATCATCCAACAATCTGCGTGATCTCTTTTGCGAGTCCATTCTCGACGTGAGCAGTCCAGAGCATTTCTGGTACATCAACCGCCAAAAACAATGCTGAGAGAAGAAGCACTTCCACTGCCGCAACTGCAATGTTTTGGATCCACTTCCCTATTCCAATGTGTATTGTAAAGTCGTCCGGCTGACCTGTTATAAGAATCGTAAATGCTCGGTCGGCAGCAATAATGTCTCGCAGGATTCCTGCCTTTTGCGCTTGGATGATGTTTCCCAGCGGTGCAGTTTTTGTCTGGACCTTGTATCCCTCAATTTGAAGCTGCTGAACTATTTGCTGAGATAACTGGCCAAGGTCTTTGCTCTTTCCCTGAAATCGTAGAATTTTCTCGAAAACCATCTTGTTTCATATGAAAAGAACCGTCAGGCGTAGATAAGGCTTGTACGATTTCTATAGCTTTAGCTTTGCCCGTAGGCCTTTGCTTTGTTTATCGAGAGCAAGCCCTTCAGGAGCTTTTTGTGTTTCTCTTCGTCGATATCCATCGATTTGAGCAACAGCTTCAGCGCTGGATCGGCGCTCTTCAATTTAATTGGTTCTTCGGTTGCGCTTTCCTCGCCTCTTATCATCGACTCGATTTGGGCAGCCTCCTCTTCTAGCATTCTTCGACTTGCTCTCCGCTTCATGTCGTTCTTGGGCAAACTCAGAAGAAATGAAACAATCTCCGCATGTCTGATACTGTCCGAAGCAATTTGCCTAAAAATAGCTCTGGCAACTTCATCTGATGTGCCTACAGCTAGCGCCATATTCCTCTGAGCCGCAACTTGTTCTTCCTGCAGTCGTCCGATTAGTGTCTCTTTTAATGAATCGGAATCATTGTTTGCCGACTTGCCCTGAGTGGAAACAGATGCCGTTACTGTGGGCGAGGAAGATACCAAAAGCATTATTCTATAGGTCGCATCCAGAATGAGAGGGAATGTGTCATTCTTCAGGTCTTTGTTCGCTCCAATCTTTCTTTGGGCAATCTGTTCCATCAAGTTATCAATGACAAGACGCGCGTTCTTGTCAGATTCAATGATATTCGAAAGCTGGCGCCCTCTTCGATCTTTAGAGTAAAGCGTTACTGCAGCTGGACTTGTACCTAAAATTTCTGAAATATCTTTCTGGGAATATCCTTGTTTCGCGAGTTGTCTTGCTAGAACCGCCCTTACACCGCTCAAAACACTATCAATACCTAAAGAATGGACCACTCAGACTCGCCGTTTGAATCACGTGTCCAGAAGCTTAATCTTCTTTTTCCCAGAATGGCACCGACAGTCCAAAGGCAAAATTGACGGTGTTATGTCCTTAAAACATAATTGACATTGTAAAGCATAAATATTCCGTATGGCATAGATTCCGTGAGTCGTCTCTTTTGGTTTCACGGGACTTTGCTAACAGATGGATGAATCGCCACAAGAGGAGGCGAGCAACTACGAGCGTGAACTCGAAGCCACTGAACCAGACGACCTGAAGCTTCGGTTAGGGCGTCTAGTTAGATTGATCAATTACGAACAGCTTCTTCTCCTAGGCGCAATTGCTGGCTTTACGATTTTTCTTGGATTGCCGCTCGCAGCACTTCAGAATGTCAGCGCGAGAAAAAAGGGATTCCTCAATGCAGTCGCTATGGGAATTTTGATTTTCCTAATAATAGACGTATTTAGTCATGCCTGGGATACCACTGGCAACGCTGCATTTACAGCGTTTACTGCAAAGTCTTCAGTTACCAATGCAGTCCTGGATCTTGTTGCGCTCTTCGGTGGTATCGCTATCGGGCTTCTCGGACTCACTTTCTATGAGAAAATGTACATGAGGAGACCTTATGCGATTCAAGACCGTAGTCTGGAGGATGATCCGCTGGCAGCTCTTCC
>DATLTL010000044.1:0-11374 GCA_035533635.1 Nitrososphaerales archaeon | reverse complement strand
CCGCATGAAAAACGAGGTCTCCAGGCAGCTACATCTGAAACGAGGCACGAGGTCGCCAGAAAGGGCGGCTTGGCAAGGGGAGAACAGCGAAGAAGGGCAAAACAGGAGAGACAGAATGCGGTCATCCTCAGCCCGATCGCGGCCTAGTCCGTGCTACTCTGGTATTCCCGCTCTGAACTTCCTTAAAGAGAATGATTTGCGATCTTTACTTTCCAAGTGGATGCATTCGGGGTGAACGAGGACTCTCTTGCGCCTTCCATTCACTGATCGCATGACGGTTTCTATCGACTGTGTTTGCTCAACCGGCATTTCGCATATGAAGCAGGAGAACTTTTCTTTGTTCTCCTCAAGGAGCGAGATGTAAATCAGACCGAAGAAAACAGGTATTGTGATTACATGCAGCAAATAGATGAGCAGAACGTTCGAATTAAGGCCTGCTTCTATCGTTAGCACCATGTCAAAGCAGAAGAGAAGTAATATCATCTTCCCGGTAGAAAGTGTGCCGAAGAACCAGAGCAATAACCATGGTATGATAAAAAAAGTAGCCGTGATTGAATAAATCGTTGCTGCGTCTGTCAACGATCCTGTGCACCTATTTCTTCTGATTGCCCGTTACGTCCAAATTCCTTCTCAGTTGACCTTTGCGGTGAGTGGAGTGATTGTTATCTCTTTGGTGCGAAGCCACGTTAGCCCTTTGATGAATACTTCGATGTTTTCCACGTTTGTAAGAGTTGGGATTCCCAGTTCGACTGCCTTTCTTCTGATCTTGTAATCATCTTCTTGCATCTCGGCAAATTTTTCCAAAGCCATGCTACTTGGTATGTTGATGATCAGATGGATTTTTCTTTCGGCAAGATACTCGCTAATGTTTGGCTTTCTCTCCTTTTCCATCATTTTGTAAAGTATAGTTACGTTTTCGAGTCCATGTTTCGTAAGAAATTCGGCTGTATGCTCTGTCGCAAAAATGTTGTAACCCATCTCCGCGAGTTTCCTCACGGAATTCAGAGTTCTGCGTTTCAGCTCTGTTCCTCCAACACTGATCAAAACATTTCCTTCCATCGGAATCTTGTACCCAGATGAAGCGAGCGCCTTGCAATAAGCATCGAAAAAGTTCTCCCCAAAGCAGGCAACCTCGCCGGTTGATTGCATCTCAACGCCTAGAATTGGGTCTGCTCCTTCCAGCTGCATGAAAGAGAATTGCGGCATCTTTACGCCCACCTTGAATGCTGGGGGCTTTACGATGAGATAATTCTCGATCGAATTTCCAAGAATCGCGTGGGCTCCTGCATCAAGAAGATTTACACCATTCATCTTTGATACGAATGGCATCGACCTGCTCGCCCTCAGGTTGCATTCTATTACCAGAACGTCTCCAGCTTTCACTATGTACTGTACATTAAACGGCCCAATGATGTTGAGAGCCTTCGCAATCCTCTGTGTGTAATCGATGATCTTCGATTGAATCTCGCTCGACAGACCTTCAGCCGGGATGCGCATCGTAGCGTCGCCAGAGTGGACGCCGGCTTTCTCCACGTGTTCTATTATCGCCCCGATTAACACGTTCTTTCCGTCGCTTACCGCATCGACTTCCGCCTCCTTGGCGTTCTGGATGAATTTGCTGATGACCAGTGGGTGGTCAGGAGAGACTTCCGCAGCGTTTCGCAAAAAGTATTCGAGCTGATTTGGTGAATATATGACGCGCATAGCTGCGCCGCTTAAAACGTACGATGGCCTTACAATCACAGGATAATTCTCTAGCGCAAATTCGGCCGCTTTTTCAAGAGAAGCTACTTCAATCCATTTTGGTTGTGAAATTCCGATCTTGTCCAAAAGATCTGAAAACTTGGCTCTGTCTTCAGCTCTGTCTAGATCTTCGCTCGCCGTTCCAAGAATCCTGACCCCACACTTTGCTAGTTTTGGAATAAGGTTGTTCGCAGTCTGGCCGCCGACACAGCAGACAACCCCGAAAGGTTGTTCCATTTCATAAATGTCTAGAACTCGCTCGAGAGTCAGCTCTTCGAAATAGAGCCTGTTGCTCATGTCGTAGTCTGTTGAGACTGTCTCAGGATTACAGTTCACAACTATTACTTCGTATCCGCGGTGCTGCAGAGCCCACACCATGTTCATGGTGCCCCAGTCGAATTCAACAGAACTTCCAATCCTGTAGCAACCAGCTCCCAATACCATGATCTTCTTGCTACCCTCACCGAAAGTAACGTTGTGCCGTCTTCCGTCGTAACTGGTATAGAGGTAGTTTGTCTTTGCTGGCCACTCGGCAGCAAGGCTGTCAACCTGCTTTACAAAAGGCACAATAGAATTTTCCAAGCGAACTTTCCTGATATCAATTTCAGCGATTCCAAAACGTTTTGCTAGCCAGGAATCCGAGATTCCCAGTTCTTTGGCGCGCTTCAATCTGGGCGCGTCTATGCTCTTCCCCGAACTTGCGATGGCCGCCAATTCCAAATCGAAATCTACAATGTTCTTTAGCTTCGAAACAAACCATTTGTCGATCCAAGTCAGTCTGTTGACTTCGTCGACAGTAAACCCATTTGCAAGAGCTTCTGCAACGTTGAAGAAAATCTCATCTGTAGGATGTACCAAAGCGTTTTCGATAAGCTCTATTTGACCCAGAGGCTTGTAGTCCAGTAATCCGTCTCTTCCGATGTCAATCATTCTTATCGCCTTTTGAATTCCCTCTTCGAATGATCGGCCTATCGCCATCACCTCGCCGACCGACTTCATTTGGCTCCCCAGCTCGCGACGCACGCGATCAAATTTTCTGAAATCAAACCGCGGCATCTTGACCACAATGTAATCGAGAGCCGGTTCAAAGCACGCGGAAGTCACTCCAGTAACCTCGTTCTTGAGCTCTGAAAGTGAATAGCCAAGCGCGATTTTTGCTGCAATGTATGCGATGGGATAACCTGTAGCTTTTGAAGCGAGTGCCGAAGAACGAGATAGCCTAGCATTAACCTCTATAGAGTAGTACTTGCTCGATTTGGTATCCAAGGCAAACTGAATGTTACATTCGCCAACAATGCCAACCGCTCTGGCAGCTCTGATTGCGACTTGTCTCAGGAAATGATATTCCTGATTTGTGATCGTCTGCGAGGGCGCAACGACTGTATTGTCACCGGTATGAACGCGCATAGCAAGTGTGTTCTCCATGTTGCATACGGTGATGCAGTTGTCCGAAGAATCGCGCATGACCTCGTATTCTATCTGCTTCCAAGATCCGACGTATTCTTCGATCAAGACCTGATGCACGATGCTGTTTGCCAGACCCTTTTCGACTATTGCATCCAGCTCGTATTCATTGAACGCAACTCCTCCTCCTCTTCCACCCAGAGTAAAGGCAACTCTCACAATGATCGGGTAACCAATCTCCTTTGCGACGGTCCTTGCGTCATCTAGCGAATACACAGCCTTGCTCGTAGGACATGCGACGTCGTTCTGGAGCATGATGGTCTTGAAAAGATCCCTGTCTTCGGTCAGCTCTATTCCTCTGATCGGAGTTCCAAGTACTCTAACGTTGAATTTCTTCAGTATCCCCTTTCTCTCAAGCTCGATTCCACAATTTAGGGCAGTTTGCCCTCCGAAACTCAGCAATATCGAGTCAGGATGCTCCTGAGCCATCACCTGTTCAACATAATCGACCGTTACCGGAAGGAAGTATATCTTGTCTGCCATCCGTGTATCTGTTTGAATCGTGGCAACGTTAGGATTAACGAGAATTGTTTGGATTCCCTCCTCTCGCAAGGCCTTCAGCGCTTGCGAACCAGAATAATCGAATTCACCCGCTTCACCTATCTTTATTGAGCCGCTCCCAAGGACAATGACTTTCTTGATCGACTTGTCGAGCGGCATTTTCTTCTAACTCGATTTCAAAATTTTTTCAGCGAAAGCGTCGAAAACATAGGACGCGTCAACCGGACCAGGAGACGCTTCGGGATGAAACTGCACCGAGAGACAGGGTTTCGTCGTGTGAATCAATCCTTCCAGTGTCCGATCGTCTGCATTCACAAACCAGGGAGCAAGTTTCGTTTTTGCCAGGGAATCTTCGCTTACAGAATAGCCGTGGTTTTGGCTCGTCACAAGGCAACGGCCCGTTTGGAGATCGATGCAGGGTTTGTTTTGCCCTCTGTGGCCGTATTTTAATTTGAAAGTATCCGCTCCTTGTGAAAGTGCAATTATCTGCGTCCCCAAACAGATCCCGAGTATGGGTAGGCCTTCATCTATTGCTGACCGCGCAAGGTCCACCGCCGCCTTGCAGTTTTTCGGATCCCCTGGGCCGTTGCTCATGATTACGCCGCTGAATAGCGAGTCAAGCTGTTCGAATTTTGTCGCATAGGGCATTACCGTCACTTCAAAGCCTCTCGTAACCAGATTCCGAACAATGTTCAGCTTCACACCGCAATCGATCAGTGCGATTTTTCCCTTCACATTCTTGCCGAAAACCCTCGACTCCCTCGTGCTCACCGTCTCGCAAAAGTTGACGGCAGAATAACTCTGGGCGTTCATGAGGGCATGTTTTGCCTCTGCGAATGTCTTGCCAATTACGCCCATCATGACGCCGGTCTCCCTTAGGTGAAGTGTCAACTCACGGGTGTCGACGCCTTCAATTCCCGAAATGCCTTCTTCGTCCATCCAGGCGCTCAAAGATTTTGCATCTTGATAGTGTGACGGATTTTTTGAAATCTGATTTGCAATGATTCCTTTAGTTTGGATTTTCCCTGATTCAAAATTTTGAAGAATGTTGTTTTCGTCTGGAATGTAATCTGGGACACCATAGTTGCCGATAAGCGGATAAGTAAAACAGAGCAGCTGTCCCGCGTATGAAGGATCAGTCATCGTCTCAGTGTAGCCGACCATCCCGGTGTTGAATACAACTTCGCCAACTACAGGAGTTTGAGGAACGCGACCAAAAGAAAAACCGTCAAACAACACGCCATCCTCAAGCAACAGCTTGAGCGGTTCAGCATCCGGTTTCGAAGTAGAACCCTCAGACGTTCAGAGAAATATTCTATTTAAGTATTGAGATTCTTCAGTTCACGTAATTTCTGGATTAGATCTTTTGCAGCATTTTCAGAACCATTTGTCTGTCATCTGGAAGATGAAAGTTTAACCAGTGCTTTCCCTCTTCGTCAACAATTTCGTATTTTGCTGGATCAAGGTCCTTAGCGTTGGAGAAAATGCGCTCGCGATCTTCTTTCGACTGTACCGGTATCATTGCAGAAAGCGCCCATTTGTGTTTCACGAACAGCACTTGCTTGTCCGATTTTGAATAGATCAGGACCGGCTCGATGTTTATTGCATCGTATTCCACCTCCTCGGAATAGCCCTGTGTGATAAGCTCGCTCCTTATTGACGAAATTACGCTCTTTTTTGGCTCGACAAGTGTCTTTACCATGTCGTCAGCGCTTCTGTTTCCCACAGAACCAGTACGCATTTCAGTTTCCGAACAATTCACTCGCAGTTGTCGGCTATAAACCAAAGGCCCTGACAATGCAGAACAAATAAAAGCCTAAGAATGCCTTTTGTGGCCAGTCCGTAAATCTGATTCGCTCGTTCGATTTCCGGCTGTTTTTTATTAGGTTTGATAATTGAATGGAGATTGAATAAGTCGTGCCCCCAGAAATTCATCTCTTTGACATCTATAGGAGCGCGAACATAGGAATATTTCTTAAGACCAACGACAAATTCTGCCTTGCTCCGAAAGGCATTGCTGACACGAAATCGGAAAGATTGCGTAGTTTGTTGAAGGTTCAGGTCGTGCACGCTTCAGTAGCTGACTCGCGCTTGCTGGGGCCGCTCACCGCTATGAATAACAAAGGCATTGTAGTTTCAAGGCTTACAGACGACGATGAGATTCGCCATTTGAGTGAATCTACCGGACTCAACGTTCAGAGAATCGAGTCCCGCTTTACTTCGGTTGGAAATCTCATCGCCGCGAACGACAACGGCGCCATAATTTCAGACGTATTCGGTGAAGAATCTGCAAAAGAAATCGAAAGAACATTGGAAGTTCCCGTCAAGCGAATGAGAATCGGCACGTTCATTCAGATAGGTGCAATGATATCTACAACAAATGTGGGGGCGCTCATTCATCCAGCTGCGACCGAAGATGAGATTACGATCATAAGCGGCATCCTTGGATTTGAGCCCGAGCCCGCAACAATAAACGGCGGCGTTCCATTTGTAAACTCGGGTTTCGTCGGAAACAGTAATTCGATCTTGGTCGGTGCTCGTACGCGTGGAGCCGAGCTAATGATACTAAGCAAAGCTTTCGGTTGAGAAGACATAAATCATCTATCATGCAGGATGTTTCTTTGATTTCTTTTTCAGAGCGTCAAAAATGATGAGCAAACCAAACCGATCTCCGTCGGCAAATCAAGTGACACAAGAGCAAGCCGAACAGCAACTAAACCAACTCGTTTCGGAGATACGCATCCTGGAATCGTACTACAATGAAATTGTGACTAGGATACAGTCTGCCTCTGCCGCGCTCTCCGACATGCGTTCTTCAGTCCAATCTATCGATGGATTGGCGCAAAATTCCAACGGCGACTTTCTATTGCCAATAGGCGGCGGTTTGCTAATCCCTGCTAGCAATCTAAACTCGAAGAAACTTATTCTAAGCGTCGGAGCTGGCGTCGCCATTGAGAAAGATTTCGACTCTGCAAAAGCGTTTCTTATAGCACGCGAAAAAGAGTTAGAGACCGCAATGAGTTCGCTGGAACAGCAACGCAGAGAAGTAAGTTCTAGACTCGACGCCGGCAAAGACTTGCTGCAGCGGATTACCGGTCAAGCCTGAGCGAAAGCTTTGCGGATTTGAGTGGGAACGCTCAATGTTTGACAAGCTCAAGACGGCACTCGGCTCGCTTTCAAAGATAGCCTCACACACAACTCTCTCTAAGGGAGATATTGATTCCTTCCTCTGGGACTTCGAGGTCTCTATGATTGAAAGCGACGTTGCGACCGAAGCTATCGAGAGCATCAATGCAAATTTGAGACTGAAGCTCTCTCAAATGAAGATACCCAGATCCGAGGACAGATCGAATTTCGTCCAAAACGAGTTGAAGGCGGCCATTCGTGAAACATTTTCCAAAACAAAGAAAGTGGACTTGCTTCAACTCGCTAAGGACAAAGCTGCGCGAAATAAGAAGGAACATGTTGGGCCCTTCATTGTTTTATTTCTTGGAATCAATGGAACCGGCAAAACCACAACTGTTGCCAGATTTGCAAGATTGTTGCAGAAAAACAACTTGTCAGTCGTTGTAGCATGTGCGGATACTCACCGAGCAGGAGCTATTGAACAACTCACGGAGCATGCCAACAGATTGAATATCAAAGCGATTGCGCAATCTTACGGGTCTGATCCTGCCGCAGTTTCCAAAGATGCTCAGCTTTACGCCCAAGCTCATGGAATCGATGTTGTACTGATAGATTCAGCAGGAAGAATTCAGACTAGCAAGAATCTCATGGAAGAGATGGCAAAAATCGTAAGGGTGGCTCAACCTGACGCGAAGATTTTCGTTGCCGATTCGCTCGCAGGAAATGACGCTATCTCACAAGCGAAGGAGTTCTTGAGATACACGGATTTTGACGCGGCAATCATGACAAAGGCAGACGCCGATGTCAAGGGCGGAGGAGCTCTTTCAATCGTTTTTGTGACCCAGCGTCCCATAATTTATTTGGGGGTGGGTCAAGGTTACGACGACCTCGTTCCATTCGATCTTGATGAGTTCATTGATTCATTGTTCGAGTAGCCTTGCGGCTAAACTTTGTAAAGACGACCCTTTTCATGTTCAAGATTTTGCCGTCTCGAATTTGAAGGCCTTCAGATCTCAGCAGATTGATCTTCTTTTTTGAGCCAGCGGCGCCACCGTATCCGCCAATTTCACCGTCAGATTTTACAACTCTGTGACATGGGACGACGATGGGTGTGGGGTTTGCCTTCAGAATTTGACCGACGGCCCTTGACGCCCCGCTCGCATTTAGCGCACTTGCAACTGCTCCGTATGTCGAAACTTTACCCTTTGGTATCTCCGAGGTCAGTTCGTAAACATCTTTCGCGCTAAAGTGAGAATTTGCCAAACTTAGACTCTCCAATCCATGCACATGAGATATATTTATGCGCTCATTCGTTCTAGTCCTGAATCCTGCAACAGCTTAATTACGTTTTCTTTGTATTTTCCTAGTCCCTTGTTATCCACCAGTGCAATATTGACGTTTTGATCGCCTTTGGACAGAATCTGTTCCAATATTTCGTTATTGAAATATTCTAGGGCGTACTTGGGAATTATAGGGCCGAGGGCAATTTCGGTGTCGATGATTTGTCTGTTCAGTCTTTCTGGATAGTGAGTTCCACCAATTCCGATCGCACATTTTTCATATTCCTTTGGCCAGTCCAGCGCTGAAACAAGAGCCCGGGCGATGAGTCTTGCGGTCGTTTCATCTTTCCACTCTTTTTCCGTCGAGCCCAACTCTACGAATAAAACCGGCGACTTCAGAGAAGTAGGCCCGTGATGCGTAGCCTCGAGCGTAATGCTGTAAGAATTATCAATCTCATTTCTCAAAGAGTTCAATTCAATCATATAATTTTTCAGCAATTGAGGCGAGTACTTTGCGATCTCGTTTGGATTCCCTCCAAACGTCGCGGTGCCAAAATTTCCTGTAAAGTGAGCGGTCAGGCTTGGGATTCCGCTTTCCGCGCGGTGTCTTGAGACAAACACATAACGACAGTCGCCAAAGGTTTCATCCAGCTTATCCACAAATACGATGTCTCTATTCGCACTGACAACCAATTTGTCATTCCAAGAATATATTGGCGATGAATCAAACGATTTGTCAATCGGCTTGAACGGGTAAATATCAAGCAATCTATCCCTGATGTTAGTGCCCGCGGGATCGTTGAGCGAGCACACTATCACAGTCTTCATTTTGAAGCAATTTTCTCCCACTTTGCGACTAGTTGCGGTCTAGTGTGCAATTCTTCTTTTTCTATCCTTGATTTTGAGAGGATCGTGTATTCCCGCTCGATCTCCAGTCCTATGAAATTTCTTCGCAAGTACTTTGCTGCCTTTCCCGTCTGGCCGCTGCCACAAAATGGGTCAACGACTAGATCGCCCTTGTTGCTATAGAGCGTGATAAGACGTAGCGGTATCTCTTCGGGGAACGGGCACGGATGATCAATAAACCGAGGGGGGACTGGTGCGACGTTCCAGATCGAGTTGCTAGTATCTTTCTTCATTATGTCATCTATTTTGAATTTGCTGGACTTGTGTTTTTCATGAACAAGTTCCCCCTTCCGCAAAACTAGAATGTGCTCGTGCATTACATTTGCGCGATAATATGTTGGAAAAGGTCTTTGTATTGTAACGCCGAACCTGTCAAGACCGCCGGTAACCTTGTTCCAAATAATTTCCTCCTGGAATTCCCACACCCCCTTGGGTTTGCAGATTCTTTCCGTCAGAATGTGTGGAAGCGGAATCATCGTGCCGTTAGAGATTTCATTTCCAATCACAATGCAGCAGAAACCGCTTTCCATTGTGATCCGGTAAACTTCCGAGAAAGCAGCTTCCATTCGCTCGAGATACGAATCTAGACTTTCTCCCAAATTTCCGCGATACCACGAGTTTTTCTCGATGTGCTTTTTGTAATTTATTGCATTGTGATAAGGCGGCGATGTCACTGTGATTCTCGAGATATCGCTTCTAAGAGGTATTTTCAATGCGCTCGCGCGGATCAAGCTGAAGTGCCCCCTGTTACCTGCCAAGGTTGAAGCAAAAGGATTCGCCTGTGTATATGAGAATTGGGCATGCTGGTTTTTGCCTCGCATGGGGCAAACGTAAATATATTCGGTAGGACGGAATCTTGCGAACTGGTATTATCAGGACGCGTGTCTGTCTAATTGGGTGTTATCAAAGCTCTAGAATCGGCCTGGAGGACGCTGAGGCTTACTCGAAAGTCTGATCGCAAGGAATTCTTCCTTTATCTTAGGCTAGTACTGCTAGGTTTTGCTTTAGTTGGCGCAATCGGGTTTATGATTTACTTCGTGGCCTCAATGATCGAGCTCGCTGCCGGCGTACCGAACACCACTAATTCCGGAGGGACTGCTCCAGCAATATTATTCGGATTGATGTTTGGTTAATATGTCACAGACAATTTCTACAAGGATCTTTGCGGTAAAGACAACTGGCGGGCAGGAGAAGACTGTCGCCAAATTCGTAGGTGATAGACTGGAGCAGCGAAAACGCGATGGAAAGAAGGACTCTCAGGTCTACTCCATACTTGTACTCGAGGCGCAAAAAAGCTACGTATTCTTTGAAGCCCCGAACGCCCAAGCAGTATCTGATGCGATTTCAGGATTCAAGCACGTGAAGGGAATGGTTCCAGGATACATACAGTTTGCCGACATCGAAAAATTCCTTGTAAGCAAATCGTTAATCTCTGATATCGGAGTCAACGACGTCATTGAAATTGTAGCAGGTCCTTTCAAGGGAATGAAGGCGAGGATAAACAGGGTTGAGCCTCAGAGATCTGAAGTGACGGTAATGTTGTTAGACGCACCATACCAGCTCCCAGTCACAGTTGACGTGGGCTTTATCAAAATAGTCAGTAGAGCGGCCTCTGCGACAGGTGCGGCCGCTCCAAGCTGAGACTGGTTCCTAGAAGAAAACTCCAACTCTCGTCTGTGCTCAAAACCAAATACGCTTTTAAATGCTAAAACGAGAACGATATTTCCTTCAGTGTGTTTTCATGCCCGAGACAAAGACGGTTTCTGCTCTAGTCGTGGGCGGTGAGGCAAACGCAGGGCCACCACTCGGGCCGGCTTTGGGTCCCCTCGGCGTCAATGTCATGATGATTGTAAAGCAGATCAACGACCTGACCAAAGATTATACTGGGATGCGTGTTCCGGTCAAAGTCAACGTTGACACGGAGACAAAGAAATTCACTGTTGAGGTCGGAATACCCTCTGCTTCCGCGCTTATTGTAAAGGAATCTGGTGCGCCAAAGGGATCTGGAACCCCGAAAACTGCAGTTGCAGGGAACCTGACGGTTGATCAATTGGTAAAAATTGCCAAAGTAAAAATTTCACAATCTTATGCCACGACGGTAAAGTCTGCAGCGAGTGAAGTTGCCGGCTCTTGCGTCAGTATGGGCATAACAATAGAGGGCAAATCTGCGAAGGAATTTCTACAAGAAGTAAAGCAGAGCAAGTGGGACGAATCTCTCGCAGGTTAGCAAAAAGGGTTAAAACTCTAAGGAAATGGCATAGTAAGATACAACGATTTCATGTTTTTTGGTGAAAGTTTATGCTAACAAAGACTCAGATTCAACAGGAAGTGGCAAAAGCTCGCGCTGACGATTA
>DATLTL010000043.1:0-4433 GCA_035533635.1 Nitrososphaerales archaeon | reverse complement strand
GGAGTGTTTGTGGCGCAGGCATATGCGGCCCTTCTATTCTTCACAGTCGCCTTTATGATCGGTGAACTCATAAGAAGGTCGTCTCTTTCGTACATATTTTCGGCAGCACTGTTCTTTACGAGCACTATCTTTGGATTATACTTGAGCGTCATATACACTCTAACGGGAGACGCATTCTACAAGCAGGTCCAACTCTACATTCCGTCATCTCCAATCTCCTCGCTCCCGCTGCTATACGCGAGCGGTTCTCTTCCTTCCGGCGTCGCCTCGCTCCTAGGTACAGTTGAGGGTCTCGCTGGAGGCGCGGTTGAAACTTCGATTCCATTTTCGATACTACTGATTTTGGTATATTTTGTAGCAGCGTTCATCGTCGCCTTTGTTTTCTTTGAGATCTCGGATGTTTCCAGAAAAGTAAGTTAAAAAAATTCAAAAAGACATTTATCTGAAAATCTCCTCAACTCAAGCTGGAAAACATTGGCAACTACATCACTACATGAGCCACACTACGATGTTTTGTCGGCTGCTGTCTCTGGGACCGCCGCTACGATGTTAACGCTGCTCGCCATGCTGGGCGGAAGCGGCGCAAATACAATTTATCTCAAGATGCTGTATGATTCGCAGCTCGTTGTTCTGGAATTGGCATTGATAGTAGGTGTATCTGGAATAATCAGAAGACCTGAATCACAAAAACGTGCTCTTTCCCACTTTTCTGCAATACTCTTGGTCGTTGGCACTTTTCTTGTCTCGCTGGCTGCAGCCTTACCTCTGAACTAGGTGCCAAAATCCGAACAGAGAAACGGAGTTACACTTTCATTTTGCTCTAGGTTTGGGAACAAACGGTAGAATCACTAGTGCAGCAATTCCGATGACCACGACCACGTAAAATCCGTTGGTTAACGAGCCAAGCAATTCGGGCTCCGCAAGAAGACCGATGATGAATGGTCCAGCGGCCCCTCCTCCCACGTTTCCAACTCCCCAAACAATAGATCCGCCGATTGTTTGTGCCTCTTCTGGAAGTATAGTGGTCGCAAGCGGCAGAAGCAATGGAAAGCCGGTCAATCCAAAGAAGCCAAAAAGGCCCAAAAAAATGCTGGCGATAAACAAATTTCCGATGTTAAGAAATAAGAGGATCATCGCGCTCGAACCCACTATCGCGATACCTAGTGCCAACCTTCTACCAAATCGATCCGCGATGTAACCGAAAACTGGTTGCCCCAAAATTGACATTCCTAGCATGAATGAAAAAACTATGCCAAGCTGTAATCCAAATTGAAGATGTCTAACGCTGGTGAGGTAAGATGGAATAAAATAGACTATACCCGCTGAAAATAGGCCTCGAGTGAAGGCAATGATTGTCAGTCCGCGAATTTTTGGAAGAATGAGAGCCATTGGCACTTTTGCAACCGCGTCCGTCTTGTTGACCCGCCCCTCAGCAATTACGGACTGATCTTTTCTGATTGAAACATTGTGTGGAATGCTCAAAACCAGCGCGGCGCTAGCAAACGCAACTACTGCAAGCACGGTCACCGATGGAATTTCGAACGAAACGACAAGACTCACCACGAAAAGAGGATAGAGCGCCCTTCCAGAGCTTCCCGCGGCTCCGTTAATGCCCATCGCGCGACCTAATGATGGCCCTCTCCATTTTTCACTAATGATTGTCGCTCCAAGAGGGTGATAGAACGAGCTTCCGATTCCAGCGATGATCGCAAAAGGGACAAGATACAAAAATAGTGAAAATCCGCTTACGAAGAATATTGATGTGGAATAACCAACTACGCCTACTCCAATCAAAACTAACCCTAGAGACAACAGTTTACCGTAATTTTTCGCAGAGTCTGCCTTTCTTCCAATGAATGGACTGATCGCGACAGAGAAGAAATTCTGGATCGCTCCAAGCATTCCGATCAGGAAGAATTCGGAGGGAAGAAGCTTAGGATTCAGGGTGATAAAGATGTACAATGTTCCATCGTTGACAAAGTGAGCGACGGAAGTCACAAAGAGACTCTTTGTCGCATCCTGCAGTTGCATTGGGCTATTCGAATCTTCGCGCGTTGTTATTGTTTTCACTCCGAGTCTCCGTGACTGAATCGCGCATTTGGAATCCCATGAAACCCGTATAGATAAACCTCCAAAAGCAGTTGGAATGGAGCATTTGGTAGAGATTTCATTAGTATGCTCTAATTTTGAGTAAATTACTCTCGTGCGCAAGTGAATATTTGCATGCCATCATTCACTGCGGCTGGAATTGACTCTTCGACTTTCCGAAAGCGATAATAAGTTGGGAGGGTCGCGCACACCATGAGTAGCTGAGGAAAATGTGCGACGATTCTGATGAGATCGGAATATCTTACGGAGGACGACACGAGGATCCGACTGTTGGCGTTGGTCACCACGACTCTCTGGAGGAGACTGCGAATTACTTGTGTTCAACCAAGGGAGGGTGGAAAAGGCCTCAAGTGGGCTTTGTCGGGTATGGTAATGTCTCGAAGGGAGATAGAGTTCTGATAGCCGCTACCTCACTTCATGATAAACATGTACTTGATGCAGTCTCTGCTTCCCTTCGTAACAAGGGAGCGAAGACCGTTGATGTATTATTGATTGATTGGGGACAAGACAGAGAATTTCAGTATGAAGACGAGGTGCGCTGGATAATCAGGCGAGAGCACTGGCGTGATAATCCCAGATGGTATGATTATCAGGAGAAGATCGTGGATTATGCAAAGGCCAGCGGATATGATTTCTTGATTCATGGTCGCGGGGGGCCGATTCCTGAAACAAGTTTCAAGTTCGAAGCAATCCCATGGACGACGGCCCGGATGTTTACTGACAAATCTACACTATTTCCGCCAAAACTCAACGAATTGATCAATTTGAAAACGTGGAATATGATTTTCAAGCAGGGGCGTGGTGGCAAGGTAAGACTTACTGATCCGGAGGGCACCGATCTCGAGTACACTCTTCTCGAAAGATATTTCGAATCCGAAAGACGTGGATTCTCCGAAGTGCCTTCTCTGGGACACCTTCACGGTCATCCAACGCCACCTATTATCTTAGAAGACAACACCAAAGGTGTGGTTTCCGGAACGACCAGTCACCTTTCAAGGCCTTTTCCTAGTTTGAACCTCGAGCTTGAAGGAGACAGAGTTACCGACGTCAAAGGTGGAGCGGGGTACGGAAAGGCGTGGAAAGATCTTCTGGAAGAGACCTCGGACATAAAATATCCAGAATTCCCCGGGAAGGGACTCTTTTGGTTGTGGGAAACAGCAATCGGAACAAACCCGAAAATCAGGCGTCAGCCCGACGTTATGATGCTTCATAGCGGAGGTTTCGAATGGGAGAGAATCAGATCCGGGATAATTCATATGGGCTTTGGCACCAGATGGAGAGGAGAAAGCGAGAGTTGGGCAGCGGAGAAGGGAATACCATACGGTCACTTGCATGTTCACCTACTCTTTCCCACCTACGAAATTACGAAGGGTGGCAAGACCACAACAGTGATCGAGGATGGCCACATGACGGCATTGGATGATCCCGAGGTGAAGGATCTAGCGCGCAAGTACGGGGATCCTGAGGAGATACTCTCTGAAGACTGGAAAGCTCCAATTCCCGGTATAAGCGCCCCAGGTGATTATCTTAAGGACTATGCACAGAATCCTTACGACTGGATAAAGAAGAACGGGCTTCCTACTGGATAATTCCACGCTTCCACATCAGATCAGGGAACCGCAGAGCCAAATGGTATTGCAAACCAATCTGACAAAGTGCCACTGTTCATACGTTGCAATGGTGCACGAACTTTCCATTTGAGAATGGGTACTCGTATGGAACAATCCGCATAAGATCAGTCAAGTTAAACAGGCTTCGCTCCGTCTTGATGACGCTCGAATCCCCTTTATTTGAACCACAGACCTGCCAGCGCATTTCCCAGACGAGTTTACGCTTTTGGCTCCACCCACGTTTGGGCCTGTTGTTCTCAAGGCATACTCTCAATCCTTGCTTTGAGTGAAAGCAGTTGAATTCTCTGCAGAAGCTCAGATCAAATTCTTGATGCTTGAGGCATTCCCGTGTCAGGAAATTGTGAATGGGATCAATGCTCTTATCCGGGCAACTATCCTTGAGTCCCGCCCTGCAGGCACGCGAGTGATGCGTGGTATTGCAAAATGCGCAGAACTCCAATCCTGATTCGAGTTGTAATTTTGCGTGCCATGACCTGCAACGCCTGCAGAATGCTATCCCGCTTTGGTCAGGATCCGTGGCGTAAGAAGATTTACCGTTGTCCTGGAATACTATAGTGTCAATCGCCAATTTTTCATTTTCACTTTTTGTTGCCGTCAGCCACGCATTTTCTCCAGATCCAGAGAGAATCTCTGGTCAGGGAAGAGAATTTCCCCTTTTCGAGTGATTTTTTTCCGCTTTTTTATGCATGCACG
>DATLTL010000042.1:0-8225 GCA_035533635.1 Nitrososphaerales archaeon | reverse complement strand
TGTCGCATTCAAGGCAGGTGCACTTCTTGAGAGTTACGGAAAAATCAAGGCAAATGGTCTCACTTTTTCATATGACGTTCACGAAGTAAATGGCGGAGTAAATGTTTCGGTGGACATAATTCCTTGGCGAATTGAGCCGCTAGGCATCGTCATAGCACCGCAATGGATTAATTCGAACGTGTTCCTGATGCCATATTCCGGTTTCTGCTTCCCGCGTAGCTCTTTAGACTTGAATGAAAACTACCAGTTTGATGCAGGCAAAGACGATCATCTCTTTTATAAGGGATCTGAAATTCGCGGTGTTGAGATACTCGCATTTGGAAAAACAAAGCAAGAAGCACTTCAAAGAGCGAGCGAGTCGCTTCTCAGACCCGATATTCAAAGGCTAGTCGCCACCAAATAACAAGAAGAACCGGGCGGTAGTACAAGGCTTCTCCTATTCGAAAGAATGATCTTGGAAATACTTCTAAATTCGTGTTCAATCCCACCCGCGACACCCACGCAGATCAGGGAGATTGCTACAACGACTAGACTTGCCAGAGGAATCAACTCGAATTCCAACCATTGAATTGCGCAAACGCAGCATCAACCACACTCGGATTAAATCCTCTTAGACACCGAAAACTAGACTGGGATCCAGTCTGATCAGATTTCAATACGTGGGTAATTTTTGATCCACTGGGAATATTCGAACCATGGAGGGTGCAGAGACCATCCGGTCGATTTTGCTATGACCCATTTTTGTGGCAAATCGCTTGAAGATAGGTCTCTATTCAACCGGGCGCAGCCACAGACAACTTTTTCCTTCTTTCCGAATCTTCTGTCGACATGGTTCAATTCCTCTGTTGCACGAGGATCGTAAATCCTGTGTTCCTTTTCTATGCGCTTCAACCTATGGCGTAGGTCCCGCATTTCCTCCAATAGATGAATTTTCTTGCGCTTTTAACTGCAAACAAAGACGTTCAACTTACTCGCAACCGTGGGAGAGAAAGTTCAGAGAACCCATATAAGACCAATTCAGATTGATAATCGAAATACATGAATCGCTTCGCCCTGACCATGCTTGTAATTGGACTTCTCCTCGGAGCCTCTGCTTCCTATGGAACTCTTGTTGGCTTGCATGCGTTATCACAATCTTCTGCAAATTGTGTTTTGAAGCCTGATGCGAATTGCTTGAATGTAAAGCTGGATGGAATAACCGATAATGGAGTCAATGCTACGGGCTCCTACACCAACCAAGGTCAGCTCGTCAATGATTCGTTTGAGCATGGCGATTTCGCTGGCTCTTCCTTGCTTAACGAGAATTTCACAGGGGATAACCTGCAGAGTGCAAATTTCTCCAATTCTGACCTTGTTGGTGATGATTTTAACGGTGCCAACCTAACAGGAGCTGATTTCGCAGGAGCTGACCTTTCCGCTTCCTCAAATGCGAGTGATGCGAGTTTTGAATGTTCTAACCTCAATTATGCCAACTTTGCAGGTGCCAATCTTAAGAATGCTAACTTCTCATGCAGTAGTAGCAGTAGTAGTAGCAGTCATATCTTCTGTAATAGTGGCCCGGCACAATATAGGTGTACCACTCTGATCAGTGCAAATTTTGCAAATGCCAACTTACAAGGGGCCAATATGCAGGGCGCCTTTCTGCAGTTAGCCAACATGCAAAGTGCCAATCTGTACGTTGCGAATCTGCAGGGAGCCAATCTGCAATTGGTCAACCTGCAAGGTGCCATTCTGATGTATGCAATAGCAACATCAACCACAACCTTTCAATGTGTTCAAGCAGCGAGTGCCGATTTTGACAGATCCAGCCTTAGTGGAGCGGATTTCTCTTGTCCTTCTTATATTCCCGGCGGCACGACCAATCTCCAATCTGCCGATTTTTCATATGCCGTCCTAAAGTCCACCAATTTTTATGGTGCGAATCTCCAATCTGCGAATCTGCAAGGTGCGAGTCTCCAGTCTGCGGATTTGATTAGTGCCAATTTGCAATCTGCCTCTCTGTATACTGCCAATTTGCAATCTGCTTCTATGTATTTTGCCAAACTGCAATCTGCCGATCTGCGGTACGCCGACCTGCATGGTACCCTTGTTGCATATGCCAATATGCAAGGTGCACTTCTGCCGTCCTGCATCACTCTGAAGCCAGATTATACAGTCAACACAGACACCTGCTAGCCTCAAAAGAGAACCTGGTTTTCGCCTGAAGCTTATTCCAGCTCAAATGCTATCTCATCCTGAATTTGCGGCTCTCAAGAAATGTGCAACTTCATATTTAATCCCGAACCTCGATCACCAATGGCGAGAATCACTTTCCATTTCGGGCCGTCGAAATGCTAAATCGGAACAAGTTTCGTCCTATTAGTAGATTCTTGCTCAAATTCTAGTCCCGTAGTGAACGAATTCCTCACCCGTCAAACAATAGACATCTATAGGCGATTAACGCAGATACACTGGGTAGTTAGATTTTGACAGCAAAAAAGACCATGACGGCAAGTTATGCAAAGAAGAGGGGATTCCTATGTGGGACACACGTTCTGTATTGTCCGGACCTTTCCAAGGTGAATGATACGATGCCATTTTATTTGTACTGTCCAACGCACGATTTGATGTACTCGGTGGACGTACCGACACAGGGCCAGGAATTCATAGCTGAATTTCCGAACGGTTGCAAGGCAACATCTTAGAGAACAGTCTCAGAATAACTTCCGACCGACAACTTTAATCCCGCGCCTTAAAGCATGTGGAGCTCAAATGGCCTCCATTAGAGTCCCCGATGATGGCGCGGTGCCGATCTCGGGCAAAGGCTTTGAAACCCCGTTCAAGCAGGGAGAGTTTTATGTGTTCGACGTGGAAGATGACATTGCAAGATATTGGAACAAGCAGTCGCCGGCTAGAAAGGTGGAGCTTTCAAAGCAATCGAGAAGGGAAAATAAAGATGTTCGACTCATCCTCGACGGATTCGTCCACAAACCAGCTCATACGAAATAAGACTCTCTCCACTCTGCAACGGTAGCAGTCTTTTAAATAGAAGAAATCGCCCTAATTGATTGAACATGCCCCATACAAATCTTGTAAAGAACATTTTGTTTTCATACAATTATCTATTGAAAACAATAGGAGACCCCCCTGGGGGGAGGGGTGACGGCAGCTATTGACTAGTTTCAAAGCGACGAGTTCAGAGCTAGATTCAAGCATAGAACAGATCGAACAATTGGTTTCAAAGAGTTCTGCAAGCGAAAAGCTCATTTTACTAGTTTTCCCGGATTCTCATAGATGTTTCCGGAATTTTGCCGCAGTCTCAACAATCGTCGAGTTTTTTCAAGAACTAGTTGCGGAATTGCAGAGATGATTTGAGACTTTACCTCAGATGTTCTCGTCAAGAGTCGAGTATCTTGCAAGTCTTGTTGCCGCATTTCAAAGATATTTTGAGAAAAATCAATGCCAAGGTGGATGGATAGTTTGAGCGTCAGAGCTGCGATCCTTTGCGGAGGCGAAGGGAAAAGACTTAGCCCGTTGACAAATTACTTCCAGAAGACAATGATCCCCATCGGGTCAAAGCGGAGGCCTTTGCTCGAATACGTTGTAAGGTTACTGGTTTTCCACAAGATTCGAGACATCACGATGCTGACCGGGTACAGAGCGGAGGAAATAGAGAACTACTTTGACGACGGCTCAAGATTTGATGCCAGGATAAATTACTCAAAGGACCCGGCTCGCGCCGTCGGGAGCGCTGGCGCGCTCGCGAACGCGGTTTCGAACGGGAAGATATCCGCCTGCGAAGACTTGATCGTATACTATGGGGATATTTTGTCAAACATTGACATCACGGAAATGGTTCGCGTTCATCGTCTCGCAAAAGCCGGCGCCACGCTCGTGCTTTCCAAGGGGTTCATGCTTCCGGTAGGAGTTGCCGAGGTGAGTGAAGGATTGGTCGCATCCGTCAGGGAAAAACCGACATATGACATCAGCATAACTACAGGCAACATGATCATTAACAGAAAGGCAATTTCGCAGCTACTGAAAATGTCAAAGAAAACACAAAACGATCTCATGAAAAATTTTATTCCGCTGCTGCTTGAAAATGACACGAAGGTAGCTTCGTACTACGTGAAGGAATTCTGGTATGATATTGGGACCGTAGACAAATATCTTGGCCTCAAAGACACGATGGTCGAAAAACACCTGGGCTTTCTTTATCGTTGAGGTTGGAAGTCAAAGTCTACGCGTCGCCTTAGTATAAGCTAAAATACCAAAATCAGGCGAAAACTGGCATGCCAACTTGCGCTGTCTGCGGAAAGGACGTCCACCAGGACGCTTCATTCTGCCCTAGTTGCGGCTCAAACCTTCAGGCAACTCAAATTCAGCAACCGAGCCCGCAGCAAAGCTTCCCGATTCAAGAACAGATTCCTGGAGAGCAGCTCAGGAATATGGTAAAGCGCCTTGAGCGAGTGAGCTACATAACTGCGGCAGCAGCTGTTATCCTGCTTATTGTCATAATTTTGGTGCTGTTCTGAATCGGGCCTTGAAGCTCAGCCAAGTTTCTCATAAAGTTGGGAAGCGATTTCGTGCGAAAGATTTCATGGAACAAGTTTTCGAAGGATCTAAAGGAATACGGTAGCTTTTGGTAGAATAATTTATTGATGCCTGTTTGGCAACAATTGCTAATGACCGAATCTGAAGTGCGAAACTTTGAGATTGCAAGCGACGAAGACGAGCTTTCAGAGTCGAACCGCCAGGTTTGGAAACTATTGGGGATAAAGCAGGGAGATTCCGCTCTCTTCTTTCCCGCGCCAAACGCCCTTGTTCCGATAATGTTTGCCAAGTTCATGAACAAAAGAAAGGTCACGTTCGTTGATACAAACGAGATCAGCGTCAGCACTCTCATAAAACTCGCGGCACAGATGAAACTATCCAACGTGACGGTGAAACTTGCCAGCCCGCAGGGAAAATTTCCCGTACCCGACGGCATGTTCGACATTTCGTTCAGCGACTGGGGCTTGTCGTACTTCTCCTCGAGCAGGTCCGGCGATGCCGAGATTCTCGCGAAGGAACTAGTTCGCGCTGTAAAGTCTGGCGGCAGGATCGGCGCTCTCGAGGAAAACGGAGCTCCCGTGATGTATCCATGCCCGCCCGAGATAATGGCTATCAGATCAAAGATCGAGTCTACCAGAGCAGAACGCCTGATAATGGGCCGTCGCGTTTACGGGCTTTACAAGGCAAACAATCTCAAGAAGATCAGTCTTTACGGTTTTTCGAATTTTTTGACCGGCGAAAGACAAGAGAAGATGAGCGCAGAACTGAAACGGCGTATTGCAGCGCTCGAATCGACAAAGGATATCCTGACTGCGCTGGGAGTCTCCGCTCAGGAAATTGAGAGGTACGCCTCCTGGCTCAAGTCCCTGATCGGCAATCAGTCGTTTCTGATCCAGTTCAACTCGATTCTGACCGTCGGCGAAAAGTGAGTTTCTATTTTTTGATAAAATTGGGAAGAATTTCATTGCCAGCTTTCTCGACCTGTTCCAAATCATAGTTACTCGGAATGAAAACGAGATCATTGATTCCCACAGATTCGTATTTTTTAATTTGTGCTACGCAATCAGAAATGTTTCCCCTTACAGATGACTCGATCGTGCACGCAGAGTTTTTTGGGAGATCGGTGTAGCGCGCAGTGAAATCCCTGGCTATCTTGTCTCCCACTTCAAAATTGCTAGCTATTGAGAGCGGAACGATGTCAACGCGGCTCATTGATTCTGGACTCCTGCCGTCTTTCCGGGCGCTTGTTGCAACCTTGTTCCACGATTCGGAATAGCTTTCCGGTTTGTAGTAATATGAAATCCAGCCGTCCGCCAACCTCCCGGCACGTTCGAGGACGGAATCAGAGTATCCGCCGATCAACATGGGTATCCTGTCTGCCTTCGGTTCCATCGTGGCGTGCTCCAGATTGTAACTTCCAGAAAGATAGGTTACTTCTCGCTCGTTCAAAAGCTTTCTTACCAGTTGAAACGATTCCTCGAAAATATTCCCTCGTTTTTTGAAATCCACACCTACTGCCTTAAACTCTCTTTCATACCACCCTGCGGCGCAACCCAGAATCAGCCGCCCGCTGCTCAGGGACTGAATTGTCGAAAGCGTTTTCGCCAGGACGACGGGATTTCGAAGCGGCAAGATCAATACGCCAGTCCCGATCTTTATCTTGGAAGTTCTCGCTCCGATTGCTGTCAACATCGTGAGGGAATCCAGCACGGGATAGACCTTGCGCGAACCAAGCATAATGTGATCCCACACCCAGACCGAGTCAAACCCCATTCTTTCTGCCAATAGAGCCATCTCGAGTATCGAATCGCCGGATGGAATCTTTCCGGGAGGAGTGAATGTTTCCAGTGCTATTCCGAATCTCAATTTTTGACTGACATCCCAGAAGTTAACAAATTAAGTTCAATTAAAGCAGCGCTCGAACTCTTCCAAGCTTAGTGGCGCTGTCTTTGCAATGTCCAGGTTCTCCCTAACGTGGTCTCGATCTTTTTGTCCCACCAGAGGAGCGGTTATTCCGGGTGCAGATCTGGCAAATTGAAGGATCGACTGTGACGTAGTGAGCGTGCCAACTTTCGGGATGCCCGGGCGCGGAATCAGCTGACCCTGCATCAGCGGTACGCTCGTGAATGCCCCCATTTCAAGTTCGATGCAGCCTTCCAGAAGCGCGCACTCTTTTCCGCCCACGGTCTGGTTTCTCAATACTAGCGCTTCAGGCATCGCTAAATTGAAAGGGAACTGGATGAAGCGAAAACCGTGATCCGTGCCACCGACATCCTCAGCAAGAGCCAACGTTTCCTCTAGATTTAGATGTCCTTCGCCTTTCTTGATTCGAAAACAATCCCAAGTCGCGAGGCCGTAGAATCTGATCTTGCCATCTTTTCTCGCGCCTTCATAAAACTCGAACACATCTCGCAGGTTTTCAAGATACATTTTCTTTCCTACCGCGGGTATCTGAGCTTCCGCGGAATTGTGCAGGTATAGTAGATCAATTGTTTCAAGTTTGAGATTTGCCAAGCTTTGCTTCAGTTCATGCTTCAAGAATGGAAGCGTCATGCAGTGGCTCGAATCAACTATTTCATCCGGCCGGACGATTCCGGTTGCGATCAGTTTGTCCGCGATGTACTTGCCGGCTCCCCTTTCGTAATCTGCATCCGGCGCCAGATATCCGTTCTTGGTCGAAATGAATATTTGATCTCTTGTCGCGATCTCATTTTCGAACAGGTCTTTTAGTGCTCTTCCCACGCACCTCTCGGCCTTCTGAAACCTGTAGTTTATTGCCGTGTCGACTACGTTTACGGCTCCCGAGCGAATTGATTCCTTGATTGCATTTTCCACATCGAGATCTGTTTGCTTGTCCAGAGTTCCAAGGTATGTGCCCATTCCCAACGAGGAAAGCTTCAGGCCCTGGACATTTCGAAAGTGATTGGGATTTGTCTTCTTGAGCCTGACCGATTCCTCTGCAAACCGGAAGGTCCCTTCTTTAGTTGTATAGTCGCTCAATTGGAGATCCCATTTTTCTCAAAACATCTTTGAAATGCGGCAACAAGATTTGAAAATACTCGACTCTTGACGAGAACATCTGAGGGTAAAGTCTCAAATCATCTCTGCAATTCCGCAACTAGTTCTTGGATAACTCGACGATTGTTGAGACTGCGGCAAAATTCCGAAAACATCTATGAGAATCCGGGAAAACTAGTAAAATGAGCTTTTCGCTTGCAGAACTCTTTGAAACCAGTTGTTCGATCTGTTCTGGGCTTGAATCTAGCTCTGAACTCGTCGCTTTGAAACTTGACATTAGCTGCCGTCACCCCTCCCCCCTGGGGGGTCTCCCATTGTTTTCAATAGATAATCGTATGAAAAACAATTGAACTCTTACAATTCATCTATAAGCTGTCGTGGGCCTTCGCGCCATTTAACTGCTCAGCAAATTGACTGATTGATAACGATCGCAAAATCCGATTGATAGTTTCTTATTGTTATATTGCAGAATAGGGGCTCTATGGAGATCTTTCGACGTATCGAGAGCAAAGATTTATCGTCTGATTTCTTCGATCCGTGGACCGGGTTCGCGATAAATCCTGCAGGTGCAGCATCTGATCCCGTTCACGCCCCCCTGCGCCAGGCCATCGGTATCGATTTCAACGACATCTACGCCTTCCTTGCGAAGCATCGCATTCGTCTTCTTTGCAAAT
>DATLTL010000041.1:0-10483 GCA_035533635.1 Nitrososphaerales archaeon | reverse complement strand
ACCTGAATGTTTGAGCTCAATCCTCGTCCCTCCAATACATCCAAATCTATCAGTTTCAATTTCTTCTGGGCTTCGAGCTGGGACAAATCCATTCCAAAATTAAGCATGTTGCGCTTTAGACTTTTGATATCTTCTTCAAATGTTGCGAACACAGCTGGCTCCTTAAAGGTCAGAGCGGCGTTGTACACGAACTGGCTCGAGAATATTGTCTTCCCTGTTCCCATGCCGCCCAGCAGCAGAACAAAATCGCCGCGCAATAGACCTCCCTCGATCAGAGGATCTAGTCCCGGAATCCCGGTTGGAACCCGTTCCTCAGTTTTCTTAGAGCTCAACTTATTTGACGCATCTCCGAGCCCCCTAAAATACGTTGTTTCATTAAGGAGAATCCCGACAGTCGAAAAAAGGGTTCGCGAATGAATCTCACGTCTGAAGCTGGGCTCCAGATGATTTTATTATTCTTTAAGTAGGACTATGAATTTATGCTGCAGAAATCGGGCCAGGAACGCCTAGCGTTAGCTCGGTTCTCTGGATCGGATTCCCTTAGTTTCGACATCCTCATGAATGGGTTGTACTAATAATGCCCATTCTTTCAAATCCTCTAGCCAAAGAGCTGGTCTACGGCGGGCATCTGCTTGCACTCGGAACTTCGAGCATCGCAGCCTCCAGCGCGATTCTTCTAGGGCGCTCACCGACATTCTTGCTTTTGCTGATGGCATATCTATTTTCGTATGGTGCTTACATGTTGAACAGGGGTTCTGAGGTAACCCAAGACAGCGTTTCCAATCCAGGGAGGACGAATTATCTTCTGAGTCGCAGTAAATACCTTACATACATATCCGCCACTAGCTTTGGAATTGGGTACGTAATTGCATTCTTTACCAACCTGATATTCTTCTTCGCCCTAATAGTACCTCTGGTCCTCGCGTTGACCTACAGTATAGGTTCAAAGAAACTTGCGAAGTTGATCGGCGCAAAACGACTGAAGGAGAAACTCCTAATCAAGAATCTTGCAATTTCATTTGGCTGGTCTTTGATTCCTCTCCTGGTTGGGCTTTACTACCAAAGCATTCCGCTTGTCTTGCTGAGTTTCGGCCCATTCATATTTTTTAGATTGATGTCAAACACAATTTTTTTTGATTTGAGAGACGTCAAGGGCGACAGTGCCTACGGAGTTCGCACGGTTCCCGTGGTATATGGCAAATCACGGGCATACAATATCATGAATGTGTTCGACGTACTTTCTGCTTTGTACATCTTCTCTCTAGTTGCTGTCAGATTGTTTCCGATTTACTCTTTGATCATGGTTTTTCTTCCACTTTATTCATTTGCCTATCGTTTTCTTTCATCACGCCCTAATGCCAATATGAATTATCTGTGTGATCTTGTCGCCGACAGCGAATATCTCCTCTGGGGTCCGGTGTTGTTCATTGGAAAAATACTCTAAGTTTGACAAGGCTCCGGAAACAGGAGCAATCGATCTGGATTCGATTCTGCAAAAGTATCGAATAGCTGTTGAGAAGGCGATCCGCCACAGTCAATTTCAAGAATCGCCGCTCAGTCAGGACGCTCAGAACGTGATGGAAGCAGGAGGAAAGAGACTACGGCCCATACTTGTATTGATGAGTTGCGAAGCTGTTTCAGGTCAATACACGACAGCTCTGCCCGCTGCAATCGCGTATGAGCTGGCCCATGAAGCTTCACTGGTGCAAGACGACGTAATAGATGACTCTGATCTTCGACATGACAAGGAAACAGTTCACAAGAAGAGAGGCATAACCGGAGCGATTCTTGTTTCTGATCTATTGATTTTTGATATCTTCAATCAACTTGCGAAATACGGTTCATCATCGCTTGGAAAGAATAAGATCGCTCAGCTGATGTCGTATATCTCGAGATCAGCCAATCTTACAATCAAGGGGGAATTTCTCGAGTCTCGTGTGACGAAGCAATCCAAAATCTCAGAAAATGATTATTTGGAGGTCGCGGGATTGAAGACGGGATCCTTGCTGGCGGCAGCTTCGGCTTCGGGTGCTCTAGTTGGCGGCGCTTCAGAAAAGGTGACCGAGGCAATGTACCGTTTTGGCTATAACCTTGGAATCGCTTTCCAGATCCGGGACGACATTTTGGACGTGTGTGGTGATTCCTCACAACTCGGAAAGCCGGTCATGAAAGATCTTCAAAATAATTCTTGCAACATTGTTCTAATAGATGCGATGGAAAACGCTGATCTTTACAAGCAGAACAAGATCAACTCTATGCTTTACAAGAAGTGGTTCGCTCTTTCAGACATGAATGAATTGCTAGAGATGTTAGGCGAGCTGAAATCAATAGAGCATGCCTCAAAACTCGCTGAGAAATACACTTCCATGAGCAGGGAATGTCTAAAGTCACTTCGCGGATCGCCCACAAAGGACAAGCTACTTAGCCTAACATATGCACTTGAGACAAGAAAAGTCTAGTCGAATGATAAAGATAAAAGCGAATGGCTTTTCCAACGTTGGAACAGGGTAGAGAATTTGAGTACAGCAACTTTGGCTAGGTCTGATAGAATACCCACCGGGATTTCAGGATTGGACAATATCATCCAAGGTGGGCTGATTCGGGGTGACGTTCATCTCCTCACAGGCGGTCCCGGGACCGGTAAGACTATCATGGCGTCACGGATCGTATACAATGCTATCAAGAACTCTGGCGAGACCGCAGTCTACGCAACTTTTGAAGAGTCTACGGACTTCTTCAGGCGAAATCTCGCAAGACTGGGCACGGACTTTTCTTCGATGATAGACGAAGGTAAGATCAAGATCATCGACTTGGAGATTCTCAGGGGCAAAGGTCTAGAATCCAACATCGCATACTTGCTGGAGATCGTTGGAAAAGCTAAAGCCTCGATTCTAGTGATCGACTCTCTTACCGCGCTGCTCCTTGCGTGCGAAACCCAGTTTGAGCAACGCACATTCATGAAGACAGTTTACAAATCTCTAAAGGGAAAGGGAGTTACGACGATCATGACTGTGAGTCTTAACGAAGACGGCCGCATCGGACCTGAGGGTTTCTTGTCGGACTCTGTAATGCTTCTTGAGAACTGGATCGACAAAAATCAGTTCAAGACACGGTTCATTGTTCAAAAGATGAGAGGCACAGATCACAGCAGGCGATATCACAGTCTGACCATTGGCCCGGAAATATCAATCTCTAGGTTTTAGGATATTGCAATGGCAATAATAACGCTTGATCTTGTTGTACCGGCAATAGATATTTTTACTATATGCCTTACCGGTCTTTCAGGCTATTTCGTCTACCGCCAAAGCACGACTCTCTATGGAGAGGTCAAAATCCTTCTCCTTTACGTCCACATTTTTTTTGGCGGCGTAATGGTTCTCGAGCTTTTGAGGAACTTCCTGACTTCTTCACTATTCATCGGTGTATACACGGTCCTCGGAACGAGTTTTATTCTTTGGGACGTCTTGCTCTTGATGACTGTCGGTGCGGCAGTATACCTGAGGCCTGAAGGTCATGGCATAAGGAGCCTTCTGGCGGCCATCATCAGGAAAAAACTGACTGGTGGCGTCTACGTTGCAATAGCCGTATTCACACTCGGTGTTGACGCTTACCTTGCAATTTTTCAACCATTCACATCGGTTCTGGTACAGAACATTGTTGGAATTCAGGTAGAGTCTACATCATTCGACCAGTCCTATCTTGGGCTCGTTCTCGTGGTCCTTCTCTTGTTTCTCACATATCCCACAGCCTTGTTTCTGCTCGCAAGGTCAAAAACAAAAGACCGCCAGGTTAGAAGGGCGCTGTTGCTCCTCCCGATCGTCTGGGGCGCAATTGGGTTGGATCTGGTTATTTTCAACGGGTTCCTTCTTTCGGAGAAAATTGATGATGTAGCCATCGGTTACCTTTTTGCATCCATTGCTTTTGCAATAACCGCGACGATATTTCGAAGAGCATCGCTTCTTTCCGGATTTTTTGGACCACTGTCGGGACTTCAATTAAACGCGCCCATATTCCCGCTTTCCCAGTCATTGGGCATCCCATCCTCGACCCTGGTTGGGAGAATATTTCTCTTTGAGCTAGATCCCTCGTATAACTATGAGCAGGTTGTGGACAACTTTGCATTAGAGCTACTATCAAACAAGGCGCTTGTATTCGCTTTCACCTCGAAAAGGAGTCCCGTCTACAATTCCTTGTCAAAGATCAAGGGCGTTAGATTTTACATATTGTCGTCTTCAGTATCCTATCCCAAGGCATCTGATGTCCCTGAAGAAATTTTGGTTCCGCTAAACGATCAAGCCATTCTTTTAGACATCATCAATAAGACGATTGCCTCAGACCCTGATGCAAAGATCGGTTTGATCTATGATAATATCTCGGACCTGATACTCTCATCAAGTCTCGAAAGTGCTTACAAGTTCCTCAAGCAGGCGAATGAAATTATCGATGTGAATAGAGTGGCATCGATGTTCCTGTTTACAGCCAGCGCGCACGATGAAAAGACAACCAATTTAGTGAAAACGTTATTCACAAATCATATACTAATGACGTCGGCTGGACCCAAAATGGCGCGTCAGTAAAATCTCAACCGTCCTTTTGCGGTTTTCTTAAGTTAGATGATTTATTTTTGAAAAGTGAAGCTCGGTTCGAGCTATTCAAGCGCTCGTAGCTTGATTCTGCATTTCAGCAGCGGCGGAGTACGCTGCGCGAACATGAGGTCTCTTCAAAAGTGCTGGAGATGGATAAGGCACATCAATTGTACCAGCCAGCATGAATATCACTGAATACACTGTCTGGTAAATTCTCGTGAAAACGAAAGGAACATTTGTTTCTGGATCCGCTGACAGAAGTTTCTCGATTTCCGACTCTTCGCCCGTGGCTGTTGCGCTTCCTTCTATTGTGAATTTGGCTATCAAAGGTTCGGTATCCATTGTCATCCTGAAGTTTAGGGTTACTGATTCTGCAGATCTATCTGCCTCTTCCAGGTTGGCGCCGAAATCAAAAATGACGGGAGTGTTGTGGTTCGACTTTTCGTCCAGTTTTTGAACCGCAATATTCCTAATCATCGTAACGACTTCGGTAGGTTGTCTATCGGGCAATTTGGTCACAATACCATTAAGCAAATATCATGTTTTCTCTGGTCAAGTGGGTTTGCTTCAACAATTGCGTCCACTAGCAGAAACCAATATGCATCCTTTTTAATTTGAATGTTTTTTCCGAAATAAAGAATTGTGGAGTCCAAATACTAATCATTAGTCCATAATCACTAAAGAACCTGTCGAACATATTGTCACATAAGAGAATTTTCCCCGATGTCTAGCTTTGTTAACGATAATCACCCAGACAATCAGAAGGAGCAAAAAGTGCATTCCGCTGAGGCTTCTGGCGTTAGGTTGAACATTACTCTTTCCCGGACGAAACAGAAAGACAAGCCAGTTCTATTAGAAAAGCTGCACCTAGAAAATTATGATCTTCGTCAAGGACAGACCTTCGATGAGAGAATCAAAGCGTTGACTCCTCATGGAACACCGGAGTACATCGACAGAGGAGAAAAATATGTTGAGAGAATAATGAGGGCGATGTATCATTTCAAACAGTGTGCGCTAATTGGACCCTCGGGTACGGGAAAAACGCACATCGTTTACCTTGTCGCTGAAATTGCAGGTCTCCCATTGTGGGAAATTAATTGTGGTCTTCAGACATCTGCATACGACCTTTTTGGAAGATATGTGGGACTGGGGAAGGAGAATTGGATCGACGGACAGATCGTCTCGTGGTGCAGATATGGCGGCATTTTGTATCTCGACGAAGCAAACATGATGAAGCAAGATGTTGCGACCAGGTTAAATCCGGTTCTCGACACAAGGGGGCATCTTGTCCTGACGGAAAAGGACAACGAAATAATTCCAAGACATCCAGCAGGTTACGTCGTCATCAGTTTGAACCCGTATTCCGCTGAGTTTGCCGGAACGAAACCCTTGAACGCCGCCTTCAGGAGAAGAATGTCTGTTTGGATAGATTTTGATTATCTCAGCGTAGGCAACAAGGTATCTGAAGATGAGATTACGCTCGTAGAGAAAAAGGGAAAGGTGTCGCGAAGTATTGCCACTGGTGTTGTTAGAGTTGGTGCCGAGTTAAGGAGACAGTACAAATCAAACGAGCTGCCCTACGGACCTTCCGTTGGAGATTTGATCAATTGGTCATTGCTCGCGTCTGATGGTGTCGCTCCTGAGGTCGCCGCAGAGGAGACTGTGATATCGATGACTTCTGACAATGCCGAAGTACAAGATATGGTTCGCAGGGTTGTACGCATGATCTTCGGTGGCTCCTCAAGTGATCCATCTAACGTTGAGACGAAAACAGAATCAACAAACGAAAAGGAAGCTGTCGCACCGGAAATTGTGAGCCATTCAACCTACAAAGCGCCGACTGGAGAAAGCAGCACTGGTGGATTCTCAGACTCATTAGAGCCTGATTCTGGATTTTAGGCGATCGCAACTCGAATTTTGAAAGACAAACTTAGCGCAGACTGACTCAGATTGAAACCCATTGACTTTGCCTGGGGCTCTCTCCGGTCAATCACACAAAAACAACCCACTGAAATCAAGCTCCTGGTAGATGATATTGAATATCCCTCGCTTGAAACTGATTCGCTTGGATTTGTCCTGCATCTGAGTTCTCCTCAAAAGCACCGCGACAATCTGTTTCGACTTCACGGCATGTATTACGACAATGACAAGAAGGGAAAATCTTCGCTATGGAGAACGTTCAGAGCCTCGGTGTATCACCTCTGCTTACATGCTGTGACTACTGATTATGGAATCTACAAATCTCTGTCGGATTCCTCCCGATCCATGAACAACCTGATGTTCGCAATTTCCCAAGCAGAAGACTACGCCATAAAGGGGCACATGAGCGCGAAATGGCGGGGACTGTTACTTGACACCGCTTATGCGAATTATTCTAGCGCGCAAAGATTTCGTGACTTGTCATCTGAAAGTGACACAGCAACGAGAATCGCTGCCAACATTCTTTCGTATTCCATGACCGGGAAACCCCTGATTTCAGCTGGAGATAAAGCGGATCGACAGCTTCGCTCGCTGCACCGTAGTTTGCTCGAGCTCGAATCAATCGCACAGGAACATTATTCTCGTCCCAGCCTTCAAAAACAAAATCCGCGGACTCCCACGAATTCCGCTGATCTTTCCACAGCAAAGTTGTTGGCGGTCCAGAGGATAGTTGATTTCTTGGATAGCCAGTCATGCGATATCGCTGAAATCCCTTCGCCCCCGTTTGCTGACAATCACGGATCAAATCATCTTTTTGAGAGCACATCCGAAGTTGCTACGGAAAAAATGGAGGATTTTGATTCGGTTTTGAAGAATGCATCTGCGGAGTTCTCGCTGGGGCTATCGAAGGAAGAGATCATAGAATCTGAGAGGCTCACTGAAACAGAGTCACAGACAATTATCGGAGACTGGGAGTACTCACTTGCAGCGATGAAAAAAATGGCTGATCTTCACAAATCGCTTGATCCTAAGAGTCACTTTGAAGGATTCTTGTTTCCCAATGAGGATTATACGGAGTTTTCGCGGGCTAGATCTAAGCTTATCGGCCCCATCAGGCTAGTTCTGGATCGTTTGAAGATGGTGAGGTTTACTGTAGACGAATCTCAAGGGAAAGAGTCGGGGTACGTAGATGTCCCAATGGCGATACAAGTTGTGGCCTCGCAATCTGAGAGAAACGATGTTTTCATTCAAGAAGAAAACGAGTTGAGGAGCGAAGCGTGGGCAATCGTCATCGACTCAAGCAAGAGTCTTGAAAGTTTCCAGAGCGAGGTTAGGGATATTGCTGTGTGTCTTAGCGAAGTCGCTAAAGATCTCATTCCCAACCCTAACGCATGGGCGTGCTATTCTTTTAATGAAAATATGTACATCGTAAAGGATTTTTCAGAGATTTATGGAAACGCCGTAAAAGGCAGAATCGGCGGTCTCTCATCAGGTTTGAAGACATATCTTCCCGACGCCATAAGAATCGCAGCTACGAGACTGCAATCGGCAGTTGCAGACGTGAAAGTTATGCTGGTAGTATCTGACGGGTTTCCGCTCGGTTACGAGGGGATAGACTCAGATCTGATCGAAACCATAAGCAAGATCAATAAATCAGGAATTCAGCTTATCGGGATGGGCATCGGCAGCTCTACAATGAAGAAATACTTTAGGACAAACTTTGCTGTAAATAGCCCATTCGATCTAATGAAGAATTTCGTGAGAACGTACATTGAGCTGTCAAGTTCATTTTAGAACAGCCAATCTGAACTGTTCCCCGTATCTAAACTTCTTTTGCTGTGGGGAGGATTCTGAAGATGGAATAATGTGTTTCGGCAGTCCGTCCTTGAAGACTACTCTTAGCCTTCTATCGGATTTGAAACCTTGAGAAGCAAGCTCAGAAATCATCATCCGAGAAGCTTCCAAAGCAACAGTTTTCGACTTTAGTGTCTCGATAACTTTGAAGAGGAGCGACACCTCGTTTGCCAACATCTGCGTTTCAGGTCCATTGGCCAAACGAATTGTAAAGTCACCGGATTCGAGAATAATCCAACCCTTCTCTTTCTCTTCCGAGTCTCTCTTCTTGTCTTCCTTCTTTTTCTTGTTCTGTTGATCTGAGTCATTCTGGCCCGAGGAAGTACTTTCGGCGGATACGGCTTGCAATTTTGGATCGTTGGAATCTTTGGCTTGGCGCAGAAGTATGCCCAATCTGTCTTCGTAACGTTTGGTAAGTTTTGAGTAGGTATCAATCGACCGATCTAGCTCAGAGAGTAGATCGTTGAGATTGTCGAATGAGATTATCGAATGAGCCACGCTCAGTTCTTCTCTCATGTTAAAGCACCGGATCTTCACTTATTGCGAAGATATTTTTCCTACTTCTCGCCGAAAGCAGATCTCATAGCGTCTTGACTCGAGGCCGATTTATCCCGCGCATTAGAATTCCCGAGAGTCTGTTCTAATCCACCCTGAGCCGCTTGCTTTGTTCGACCGCCCGCAGTCGGAACCTTTCTCATTTCTTTGGATAATTTTTCAAGCGTCATCACCCTTCCGCTGAGTTTTTGTCGTCTCTCGTACATCAAGGCCTTCACATCTGGGATGACCTCTGATAGAATTTTTATGAGCACTTCGCTCGCTATTGATTCGAGTGGCCTCGAAACAACAGTTCCAGAACTGTAAAACACGCAAACGACGCCTTGGGGAGTTAGAACCGCGTCAGATATTGAAGAATCGTTTTTAGATACTGACTGAGGTTTGATATGATATGACGCATTAAGCGGCATGATTAGCTGTTTCAATTGATTTGAAACTTCAAGGGAATAGGTTTTTTCCATCTCTGCCAGTTCCGAGATTTGTTGTGATTCTTCCTGAAGAGATTTAATCGAGTTTGAAATCTCAGTTTCATTCAGGCCACCCTGCATTGAGGCCTTGGAGTCTTGCCTTTCTGTTTCTTCAACTTTAGATTCGGTGGCCAATCAGTAATATCGCACTAATCTTGAATGGACCGGCATATTAGTCGTTATGAATCAGAGCTCCTAATTTGTGCTTGATCATATTTAAGCAAAGGTTACCTCTGAAATGTCACCAGAGTTACAGCACGTTGATATAACAAAATTCGATATGCGAACATTGTAAAAGAGTGGAAATATGAATTTGGCACAAGAATATCTGAATCTACAAAAAGAATCGGCGCAATCTCAAGTTACAAGACGATCGCGAATGGAGACATTTTGCGACATCCTTAGGGCCGTTGCAGCAGGTGCCGAGAAGCCTACCCATATCATGTACAAGGCCAATCTATCATGGACCGTGATGCAGCTCTACATCAAATCTCTCGAGACCCAAGGTCTCGTCGTTGCGAATACTGACCAGGGTAAACGACTGTATCATCTGTCTGAGAAAGGATTCCAGCTTTTGAGCCAGTTCATGACAATTAGGGAAGACCTTAACATTCCTGCCGAATCCTAATTCAATTTTTGGCGAATATTTGGGAAGGCTGACCCGGCGTGGGTCATTCGGTTTCTGGCTACGTACTTCAGAGTCAGTACTCCAAGCTCACATCAATTAAATACGAAATTGGATGTTTTTAGTTTGCCTCAAGTTAGTATGGATAGAATTCGAGCGCGATCAGAAATTTCGAATCGATCCTGAACTGGGCGAGTCAAGAGATACTAGGCAATATGCTATCAGTAAAACAAGAACATGAGAATTTGCTTCGAAGCTCCGAAGCGTCGAGCCTCGTGAAACAACTTGTCGATATTGAAATCCTCTATCTTTTGACCTTCACTCCCAAGAGTGGGTACGAGCTAAGAAAGCAGCTTCTCAATTGGTTCAAAATTAACGTCAGTTACGGAACTTTATACCCACATTTGCACTCACTCGAAAAAACAGGCTTCATAACCGGCAAGTGGCAGCAAAAATTCGAGTCGGCGCCATTGAAA
>DATLTL010000040.1:0-15732 GCA_035533635.1 Nitrososphaerales archaeon | reverse complement strand
AAAAATGCTGACCGCCGAAATGATCGAAGAAGCTAGTCTCGTAATAACGATGGGCTGCTCAGTTACAGAGATTTGTCCTAAGCCCATGCTGGCACAGATGCAAAAGAAGCTTATCGATTGGGAGCTCGATGACCCGAAGGGACGCCCTATTGAAAAGGTGAGAGAAATAAGGGACGAGATCGAGAAAAGGGTACTCGAATTAACGATATCATAATCAGGGAATGGCTTCTCAGGCTCATTCTTGAGTCAATTCCCTTCGATAGCCTAGAAAGGTTTTTAATTTTGGAGACTTATTTTTGATAGATTGGCTAGATCGTGAAGAACTGAGCTCAAATCTGGATAATTTATTCAAATTTGTCCCATCTATTTCAAGGAAAATTACAAGTACCCAGAGCGATTAACAAATGGCAAAATACGTATTGGTTTCAGACACCACACTATCACACGATTACAAGAACTTCCCGTTGCTTGATTTTTTACCCAGCGCGCCGTCTGAAATTTTGCCTGAGTTCCTTTACAAGTATCTTAAGGGCAAGCCTCCCCCAGATATTAACGGCAGGGCATCACTTGCAACCTATCCTTTAAGAAAAATCGAATCCGCACTACTCCAGAAGTACAAGACTGAAGACGTCGTAGTAGCGCACGAAGATCACATCGAAGATTTCATAGGAGAAGACACCGAGATCATTGGGGTCACCACGATGGATCCGTTTGGACTCGCTCCGCTTACGATGTCTTACGCTCTGCTTTTTGGTTCAACTGGACCAGCATACGTCCAGAAAGAATTCACTCATCTAATGGAGCGCATCAACAGGGCCAGGAACGGCAAAAAAGCGAAGGTTGTTGTAGGAGGCCCTGGAGTTTGGGAATTGACCGTTCATCCGGATGAAATGGAGAAACACCATATCGATTACGCGTTCCAAGGTGAATCCGAGGATATCATCGACGATCTTTTCAATTACATTATTGACGATTCATCTCGAAACAGCGAATTCTTCAGAGGATTCCAGACATTTGACTCAAACTATCACAAGTCGTGGGTAGGTGACGATCGGTTCATTTCGAGGTACCAATTCTCAAAGCAGTTTCCGAAGCTTGAGGACATCCCAGAGATTGTCAACCCAACTATCAAAGGCTTCATTGAAGCGATGCGTGGTTGTGGCATAGGTTGCGATTTTTGCGAGGTAACTTTGAGGCCCCTGCGTTATTACTCGCCAGAGAAAGTCCTTAGAGAGATAGCGGTAAATGTGAAAGCGGGGATTGACAATGTCTGGCTTCACAGTGACGAGATTTTTGCTTACAAGCACGGCAGAAACTTCGTGCCAGATGGTGACGCCCTCGTTGAATTGTTTACAGCAATCATGACAGCTCCTGGAGTTGCCCATACAAACCCCACGCACGGGAGAATTTCAATTCCTGCGGCATACCCAGAGATGATGAAGAAACTGTCAGAAATCATGAAGGCTGGGCCTGAAAAATGGATAGGTTTGCAAGTGGGGGTCGAAACTGGTAGCGACCGACTCGCGAAGATCCATATGCCAAACAAGACGTTACCTTTGAAAATAGGACCAGACGGGTCGTGGCCAGAAATAGTGTGGAAAGGGACGTACGTGATGAACAAATACTACTGGCGGCCCGCATTTACAGTCCAAATCGGGCAAGCGTCAGAGACCGAGGAAGACAACTGGGAGACTGTTGCGCTGATAAACCAGATGAGCAATTCAGAATTGGATGATGGAAGACCTTTCGAATTCACAATCACACCCATGCAGCATGTTTCGCTTGGACACCTGAAAAGTAGGGATTTTTCGACATTCAAGCTTAACGAATCACAATTAGCTGTCTACTACGCCTCGTACAAGCACCTTGCAAAGGTCGCCACACGTGACGCGTTCAAGAACGGTAGAAACGGTCGAAACAGGAGCATTCCCAACCTCTTGGGCACCGGAATGCTCATCACTCTGGGTGGAAAAGCGATGCTCCACAGCGTCGGATCGATTTGCAAGAAGCAGGGGCTAGACTTGGAAAAAGCAACGAGGTACGGACTGGACCAAAAAAAGCCCCAGGCCCCGATGATTCCGGCGATTAATGCCTAACTACTTTCTCGGTGCTTTCTCTCCAGTCACAATATAGATTACAGAGTCTCCGATATACGAAGAGTGATCGGAAATTCTTTCCAAATACCTTAGAATTAGAGCGGTCGACATTGCGCATGTCACGTCCTTCTTCGGGTCGTGGATCATCATGTCCACGTGCTCTCTGTACTTTTCATCGACAAAATCGTCTAGTTTCTTGACGTTCTTTGCGAGTTCCACGTCACGATTTGAAAACGCGTCGATGCTCATCCTGATCATTTCCTTGGTTGTCTTCGCAGTGATTTCGACCATAGAGTGGTCGCATTTCGATAGGTCTCCCCACATCTCAAGGACTTCTGCTATGTCGTACGCGTACCTTCCAAACCTAGAGAATCCGTAGGCTATCTCCATTGCCGCCCTAATGAATCGTAGATCTGATGCGAGTGGCTGGAACCTTGCGATTATATCAACTGCAAGCTCGCTCACGTCTTCCTGAAGCATTCGGAGCTCCTCGGACCAGGCACGGATTTCCTCCATCTGGCTGTCGCCCTTTCCATAGGCCTCAATGGAAGTTGAGACAGATTTTTCAGACAGAACTGCCATGTCCATGAGCATGCTTGACAGTCTCTCAAGCGCTATGTCCATCAGGCGAGCCAATAGTAATCCTTACCTGTTTTAGATGAGCTGTCCTCGGATGTATTTTTCCGTGAGCTCCTTCGAAGGTTTTTCAAATAGTCCGGGAGCTTCGCCAGTTTCCACAATGTCTCCCTTGTACAGAAATACGACTTTATTGCCGACCCTTGCAGCCTGCTGCATGTTGTGAGTGACCAGCACTACAGTATAGTTCCTTCTAAGTTCAACCATGAGTTCCTCTATTTTTGCAGTTGACCCTGGATCCAGGGCCGATGCTGGCTCGTCAAGTAGAATCACTTCTGGGTGTACAGCGAGTGTTCTGGCAATGCACAATCTCTGCTGCTGCCCGCCCGATAGGCTCATCGCATTTTCCTTGAGACGATCTTTGACTTCTTCCCACAAAGCCGCCCTTTGCAAGCTATCTCTCACGATATTATTGAGATCCTCTTTCGAACGGTTCAGTTTATGGATTCGTGGCCCAAAAGCCACATTATCATATATTGATATGGGGAAAGGATTCGGTTTTTGGAAGACCATACCGACACGCGTCTTTAGAAGGACTGGATCGACATCCTTGTCATAAACGTCCTTTCCATCGAGCAACACTCCTCCTGTATGCCTGAAACCTTGCACCCCATCGTTCATTCTGTTCAGAACTCGAACAAGTGTTGTCTTCCCACAACCTGAAGGCCCCATAAAGACCGTTATTCTATTTGGTTCGATTTCAAGGCTAACGCTCTTGAGAACGTGAAGATTATGGTAGTAGACATCCAAATTGCGAATTGATATACCGACCGATTTTCCAGCAATTGTATTTCCTAAAACATTCACCTCGCTGGTCATCATGTTTCCCTCCTTCAATCTTTCTTGCATCATCGTCAACTCTTCATCACACATTTAAATCTTGGAAAATCTTTTGAGGACGACTCTTGCAACGAAATTCACCAGAAAAACAAAAGAGAGTAAAATGAATGAAGCGACGTACGCGAGGTTGTGCGCCTGAACATATGGTTCCTGTGAGTAGACCCACACTATGTAAGTAAGGTATCCGATAGGAACATGGAACAACGCTGATGGCATGTAGTTGTTGAAATCGGCAGTGTACAATAGAGGAGCTGTTTCGCTGAATGAGATGCTCACCGCGAGCATCACGCCCGTTAAGATTCCGGGGATAGCAAACCTTAGAGTCAACCTGTTTATCATCGAAGCTTTCGTACTTCCCAGAGCTATCGCGCCTTCCCTTATGCTGTCCGGCACTCTTCTAATCGCAAGCTCGGTCGTTCTTACTATGTAAGGGAGCATCAAAATTGACAGAGTAAGTGCGGCTGCCATGGGAGAATAACCCCAGCGGAAATACTGAACGAACAGGAGATATCCAACATAACCCAGAACAATTGAAGGGACGCCAGCCAAAATATCAGACACGAACCTGATAACTTCCGCAAATCTGTTACGATCACCTGCGAACTCCGCAAGATACACTCCAGAGAAAACTCCCAATGGTACTACTATGGCAGAAGATAAAGCGATCAACACAGCGCTCCCGACAATAGTGTTTGAGATTCCGCCGCCGCCGCCCGTTCCTCCCGTTGTGGTCTCAGTTAGTATTGGGATGGAGATCAGAGTGAGCCCCCGGTAGGCAAACATGTAAAGCACGTCGATGAGAGGATAGAGTACCGCTATCAGTCCTATTATCACAAGTGCTACAACAGCCCTGTCGATGAGTTGCCGTCTTCTGTAGTTTGATTTGACTCTGCTATTCTTCCACGGAGATACAACTTCCGAGACTGTAGCAGACATTGTTTCCTTGAATTCGCTCATGGTATCAGACCCTGATTACTCCTTCTGCACTTCGAATGAAGCCTTGTTTCACCATAGCTCTTGCAATTACATTAACTAGCATTGTTATGACCAAGAGTGTGACTGCGCACTCCACCAGTGCGCTCACATACATTCCTGAAGGATCGGTAAACGCACTGTCCAACGAGAGAGTCATGAACGCAGAGAGCGTGTTGATCGGTGAATAGAAATTGGGTGGGATGATGTTTATCGCAGATCCTGAGACGAATGCAACTGCCATCGTCTCTCCGAGAGCGCGGCCCAGTCCGAGAATAACCGCCCCAATTATTCCAGTCCTAGCGTAAGGCAGCACTATTTTTCGGGTGATTTCCCAATTCGTCAGGCCGAGTGCTTTTGCACCCTCCTTTTGTTCAACCGGTGTCTGGGTCATCACGTCTCTGCTAATTGAGGCTATGATGGGCACTATCATGATTGCAAGTATCAGACCAGAACCTAGAAACCCATAGCTGTAAGGTGGTCCTTGAAGGAAAGGGATGAAACCAAAGTACTTTATCATTTGAGGCTCGAGCGAATGTAGGAGAAATGGTCCGAGGACCAGGATCCCCCAGAATCCAAAAATTACGCTCGGGATGCCAGCGAGAAGCTCGACAAGGAATGAAATTGGCGCTACGATCTGTTTTGGAGCAATTTGAGTGAGAAAAATGGCAACTGCAAGCCCAGCCGGAACACCGAACAATACCGCCATCCCTGAGGACACAAGAGTTCCGTAGAGAAAGACCAAGAGGCCGTAAGAAGATCCAGACAGCGCTTTTACGCCGTGCACAGTAATTAGGTTTCCGTTAAGCGCCGGATTCCAAATAATTGTTGTGAAAAATTTCAACCCGTTATAAACGAAAGATGGGTAGCTGTAGGGAATGAGAATAACAACGATAAAAAAAATGAAGAGGAGGGCACCGCAACACAGCAGCGCCGTTACGTATTTGTACGCTAGATCAGCTAGCGGAGTCTTTGGCATTTTCCATTAAGGGCCTGTGATTTCATTTATTTGTGTCAGACTGAGTTGAAGTGTGTTTGTCGGCAATGCAATGAAATTGACTTGGTTCAAGAACGACTGCGAGTTCCCATATTGTGGAGCCACCATCCATGTTAGGAAGGTCCGAAGTGTGAGCGCCATTCCAGGAGCTGATTGAGTTGTATTTACCATGGCGTATTCGTAATTGATGATTGGGTAGGAATTCGCACCTGGAGCAAACACTAGGGATATGCGTTCGTTCGCCGGTGTCTGAGGAGCTAGTGCGTTCGCTGCAGATAGGATGTTTGTCTGACTAATGTTGACATAGTTGCCCGCTTCGTTCTTCAAGTATGCATATCCGAGTGGAGTAGGCTGGGTCAACGCGCTTTGGAGGAAGCTCACGCCAATATAAGCTATTGAATATTCAGCACCCTCGCACGTTGTGACCATTCCGCCATTCCCGTTCGCTGCTGTTGCTGCTGGCACTGATGGCCAGTTTACAGTCGTGCCGTAACCCGGTCCGCTTGCCCATGAAGGTGTGGAAAATGACAAGTACGATGTGAAAATGAATGTATCGCCACTCCCATCTGATCTGTGTATTGGGATGATTGTGTTGCTCGGCAGCATGGCTGCTACAGAGGAAGATTGCAGTGCTTTGATTGCGGGGTTGTTCCAGGTAGTGATTGAACCGTTGTATATTCCAGCCAAAACGGGCCCAGAGAAATTCAGGTGGTCGCTCGCAGGGATCATTGGAAGGTTGTAATTTATCTGCTGTGCTGAAATTGCAAGTGGAATGTTCAAAATGAATGGGTATTGACTTGCCTGAGCATTGGTAAGATATGCATCGGAAGCCCCAATCTGGACCGTGCCCTTTTCAGCGGAGGATTGACCTGTCCCGCTTCCAGTTGATGCTGGCGTGAACTGGATTGAAGGATACGCTGTTTTCAATGCTGCCGCCCAGATGTTAAACAATGGGTACAAGAGTGAAGATCCTGTTTCAAGAACTGTTTCTGATGGAAGAGTCGATGTCAATGAAATCGAGATCGATGAACTCGCCGTTGAAACAGAGGTCGACACGGATGTTGATGTTGAAACCGATGTCACAGTCGTAGGGACTGTTGAAACGGTTCCAGACGTGATCGTAGACGTTACAGTTTGTTTGCCTGTTCCCACGGCAATGTATGCACCAACCGCTGCCACTACAATTATCACAACAACTAAAGCGACGACGATAGCGGTACTTAACGCGCTTCTAGGATTGGAAGAGATTCTCTTCAATATTGTTTCACGAAATTCAATGTTCGAAAACTGTCTTTATTTATTCCCAAAATAGAATATGATTTCTATTGTCTACGCAATAGACTCTATAGTTATGCGAATAATCATAGAGAAGAATGGGTATATAATGTCGGTTTGAGTTTTTGTGTTATGAATTTATGATAAGTTTACAAAAACGTTGGCCAGCGAACAGATTCCATTGTGATTTTTCTAAGCACGATAATGGCTTGATGAGTCTATAATTTTTTACCAAATTCTCTCTTCAGGATACTCACGAATCTATTGTACTCACGGTCTATTGAAATGTTGATTTCCTTCACCAATAGTGCGACTGCATCTCCGAGAGAATATTCTGAGAGATATCGAAGTGTAGTGTAATCATCCATCAACGAACCGAGTACAGTCTGAATATCCTCGAGGGTAGCTTCGAGGCTCTTTCTCTTCTTTCCTGAATCAATTTCAAGGGTGTACCTGAGCAACTTACAATTTATTCTAAAATCATGAAGTTGTTGTGGTTTCGGATTCGAAAGCATGTCTGTGCTCTTCTCGTCCAAGTAATCTTCAAACTTTCTTTCGACTTTCTTTCGGCGCTTTGCGAGTTTAGATTCCGATATTTGGCTCACCTTGATCCGCGGTATCGTGATCTTTTCAAGCGCAAGTGCAGATTTCATCGCGACGCTCAAAAGCTGGATTCTCTTTTCCGCATTTTCTGTCAGAAGATTTGTAATCTCTGCTATAGCTTCAAATTTCCCTATTTTTCCATCAACAATGTCAATGTCACGGATAGTTGACATGTTTTTGAAAAGGGATCTTGAATTAGACAGATAGTCCGTAATAATTTGTTTTTTCCTGATGTTTCTGGGCAAAAGCGTGAATATTGCTTCCATTCTCCTTATCGAAGTTCGCATATCGTGTACGTTTTTCGGATTTTGGTTTTTGATAAAAGCTCTCAATCTCGAATTTACGTTGTCGGTTGACCTCGAAATCTTCTTGGAAAAAGTGTTTGAATTCAATATTGGTTACCAAAACGAACAAGAATCCAAAGTCTATCACAAAATCTTGGGAGGACGAAATTCGTCGCATCCAAATTTATGAATTGCGAGATTGGATTTCGGTTTGTCTCCTCACTGGCCTACTATAGAGAATCAATAGGTATATTGTGAATATCTAGGAATCGCAATTAAGGTTCAACCGCCTATTAAGCTGTGAAATGACAACCAAAAAAAAGGGTGTTATATCGCAGATCGAGAATCGTAAGCACAATTTGGCTGTGGTTCAAGAAGCGATAGAGGCAGATTCGCGCTCGGCAGAGAAGCTATACCCTGTTAGAGACTTTCTCTCGCAGAGAATCGAACTGCTAGAGCGAGAACTCGCGGCCTAGATCTTATTCAGATACTCGTCGATCCTGGACTGAAGAACGGTGTTGACTTCGGGGATGGACTTGTTCCCGTCAATCCGCACCATGCGGTATTGTTTTGCCATAGCAGCGAATTGTTTCGCCATTCTCAACTGGTATTGAATAAACGAATCATAGAGATCATCGGAGAATCCAATGTCAGCTCCCGATTCGTAGTAGTCCAACGTTCCATATTTTTGGAAAACTCTATGAAACAGCTCATCTGGCTTCACATCGATATAGAAGACCAAATCGGCTTTTGGTGCAAATCCAAAAAGATCGTGAGACCACCGACTGCTAAGGCCTCTTACAATCCCTCTTGCTATCAAAGTATAGATGTACCTGTCAGCCAAGACGATGTAGCCTGCTTGAAGTGCAGGAATTATCTTGTGCTCTAATTGGTCAACGAAATCAGCTGCGTAAAAAAGTGTAAGAGTTTTTTTGCCTAGCGGGAGCTTCTGTTTTGCATCTAGGATGCCCTGTCCAATCAGCTCAGATCTTTTCAGACCTGTATTCACCACCGCATGGCCATCAGATTCGAGCTTCGCAATTATCGATTGGATCTGCGTGCTCCTACCGGAGCCGTCAGGTCCTTCGATCACAATCAGTCGTCCCTTTATCTCGGTGTTCTTGAGATATGGTAACCCCTCGCCGTAGAATTGGAGCTGGCGGGAAGGGTAGCTATGGGCCGGCATTAGCTAGCTGTCCCCTGAATTGGTTTAGTGTGCATCCTGTTCAATGCCGTCTTTGGAAGTAATTGCATGACCTTTTCTCTCACGAGCACTTGTTGCTCTTCGATGTCCTGTGCGGCGTCAACTACCGTGAAACCATCATGCTCAATCATGTTCTCGTATTGCTCGATTATTCGGCTCTGAAATATTCTGTAACTCTCGAATGGGTCGTTGCTCAAGTTCATATCCATCCCTGCTTCGTAATACTTGATCTTGGGTCTTCCAACCATAATTCTATTGATTGCTGTGTCTATCGGCACTTGGAAATAGAAGGTAATGTCAGGTTTTACCGCAAAACTGTACGTCTTCCTGACCCAGCGTGGACTACAACCCCTTACCACATCTCTAGCGAAGGCCGTGTAGACGTACCTGTCTGACAAAACTATGTAGCCGGCTTCCAAGAGCGGAGAAATGTTTCGCTCATATCGATCGGCGAAATCTGTCGCGTGGAGCAGACTAAAAGTCGTGGGTGTGAGCATTGCCTTTTTCTTTCCTTTGGAAGTTATTTCCTTGACCACGTCAGATGAATTCCATTCCGTAGTAAAAACGAGCAGCCCGTTGCTACGAAGCCACTTGTCTAGGAGATGGAGTTGTGTAGATTTGCCAGAGCCATCTATTCCTTCAACCACAATGAGAGTTCCCTTTTCTTTTGGGTTTGAGATCCGTCTCTTTGATACCATGGTCTACGCCCTAATTCCCTGTTGTGGAGTGAGTGTCTTTTCTATATTGAGTTTTTCGTTAGGATACACTACTGAATATTCTACGAACCTGTCCAGTCTGTCTCCGAGCTGCTTGACCGAGCTCCCAAGAAGTGTTTCCGGAAAGTGTTGCTTGCCCGGAATCACTCGGAGTTTTATCTTTGACCCTTGTTCCACCACAGAGAATATAACTTTGGAGTCTGTCCGCATCACGATATCCAAGAATCTGGATATTGCGGCCAATTTTTCTATTGTGTCTTTACTCTTCTTTGCTTTGAGCATTGACTTGTACCTGGAATAGATCCACTCTGCACTTCTCGGTTTCTCAAACTCGATTGCTGAAATTGCGGCAACAAGTTGATCTCTGTGCGAGAGGAACGATTCATCATCCATAATCAAATAGAAGAACGCGTCTGGTCTTAAAGTGGAAGCTTCGCCCACGACCCACTTCAACTCGTACGATAATATTTCTGACTCCCTCGTGTCGATCAGATCGAGGCTTTCGAGCATATCTACAAAATTCTTGATCGCGGGATCGAACCTGTGTTTGCCATTCGGTTTCAGAGTCTTACGCAAAGTCTTTGCTAACTTGCCCTTGTGATATGCCAAAGGATCGTCTAGGAAGGAAGCCAATACACCATCCCGAAGACCATGAGTACTAACCGTGAGCCGCCGGAAGCCTAGTTTCCTCATTATCAACTCAATTACTAGGGCCCCGGCAGTCAATGTTTCCGCTCTATCTTTCCCGATATGATCCATTTCAGCAATTTCTCTTGGCGAAAGATTGGACAGCTCTCCCGCCATCAATTCAACAGATTCTCGTTTGATTGAGTAATTATGGATCTTGTTGAAAGGATAATCCCTGAGTTCCTGGTCCCAACGAGCAAGCGCTCGCAGGTTTCCCCCGACACCAACGAGAATTGTTTCATGATTCAGTCCAAGCTCTCTTTTCGATGGCAGAAGATCCAATATCTTTTGTTCCATCTTATCGTAAGATTTGCTCTTGAATGAGCTGTCAGGATCGCTGTAAATTTGGGTCAGCCTGAGGCCGCCTAGTGGTACAGAGAATATCTTCTTTACCTTGGAATCTCTTGAGTATACAAACTCCAAACTTCCACCTCCAATATCAAAGAAAAGAATGTTTGTCAGCCCTAAAGCCCTAGCTGCGCCAGAGTAAGAGTACAGAGCTTCTTCCTTTCCCGAAAGTACCCTGAGCTTGAAACCAGTTTCTGAAAATACCTGTTTAAGGAACTGATCGCCATTTCCAGCTTCTCTTACGGCGCTTGTTGCAACAGGCAGAGATTGTCTCACGCCATTGTACTCGTTCACTTCTTTGAAAAATTTCAGTCCCTCGATCGTCCTGTGCATCTGCGCTGTTCCCAGAAATCCTGTATGGTTCAACCCCTCTCCCAGTCTCGCTGGCAGAGATTTTTCGTCGAATAGAGTGAAGGAGTTGTCTTGTTTTACTTCGTAACTAACCAGCTTTAGCGAGTTAAAACCTAGGTCAATCACGGAGATTTTCACGGCTCTTAATCACTCCCTACATTTTCTTGAGCTGTTTTGGAGTCAATAGCCATCGAAGCTCCCCGGATGGCTTTGGGGCGAAGGAAGTAATCTGAACCTTGGCCAGTCCTCCTTTCTTGAGAATTATCTTGGTTGCAAGGTTACCCGATATGATTTCACCGATTAGGTTACTAAGATATGGTTCGTGTCCCACTAGCAACACATCAGCATCTTGCCTCATTTTTGAGAGCCTTCGAAATAGGTCGAGCCTGTTGCCCTCTGGCCTCAACTCATCCCACAATTCCACTTTGTCTGGTTTCCTCTGATCTTTGGCTACAATTTCAGCTGTCTCACGAGCTCGTGCTAGGGGGCTTGTAACGATCTTGTCAAATTCAAGATCCATCTTTTCTATGGATTCGGCTATCTTTTCGACTTCGTTTTTTCCAGTTTCAGTGAGTGACCTTTCGAAATCTTTACCTTGTACCGCGATGCGGTTGCCCGCTTCGCCATGACGCAGGAAAAACACGTTCACGGCCTAACAATCTCAGGCCCGCCTATAAGAAGATCGCTTTGATCGATACCTTCCGAAAGATCCCTATCCTAGTCATCAATCAGCTACGTGTTGCGTTAGGGCAAATCTCTTGGTCTATAGCTAATATGATAATGAAATCTATAGCTAAAGTCAGTTCGAAGTGTTTGGTTTTTCTCTTTTTTCTAGCCGATGCAAAAAAAAAGTTGATTTTAGGTGGCGATTCCAAATATTGGAACAGTTTCGGGAATTCGGAGTTGGTCCTATTTACTTCTTTATCGATAATCTCGCTCAAGAGCAGGCGTGTAATTGTCCCAAGCTTTTTTCGCGTGAGTTTCGAATCTCTCCTTGGACGGACCCTTCCCTCGCTTCCATTTGTTGTTAAAAGTCATGTTAAGTCTTGTCTTGTTCGCGCCCAACGGGATGAGTTTGTATTCTCCGACTTCGAGGTCCTCTTCTCCGAAGTAGTCCAAGTGCCAAGAGTAAGTACTCGGATGAAGCGTCACCACTCGAACCGCGAGTTTTGGTTTTCCATCCTTTCCTTGTTTGAAGCTAGCGTACACGGCTCGCTTTCTAGTCTTTTCAAGTATTATTCGCGGGAATTTTGAGCCCGTCATTTTGCTATCTTCAGCGGAATAGTCTGTGCACCATTCATAGGCGAATTTAACAGGTACATTGAAAACACGCGTGTGTTTGTAAATGACCAAGACGAACCGATAAACACGAATGATCTTTCAATTTAAGCGTATAGACAATCTTTAGAGAAATTTTATTTGCCCGGCGCGCCAGAAAACAATTGAATGAAGCCTCTAACTGAAAATGCGAAGAAATTGATAGATGGGTCGAACTTTGCGAGTATTGCCACCCTGATGCCGGATGGCTCTCCTCAGGTTGCACCAATCTGGGTGGATAGAGAGGGAGATGTTGTCTTGATTAATACTACCGAGTCGAGACAGCGGACGAGGAATCTTCGGAAAGATCCAAGAGTTGCCATTTCCATCTTTGACATGAAGAATCCGTACTCCAAGATTTTGATTCGTGGCCGCGTAGTCGAGATAACAAAGAAGGGCGCCGAGGATCACATTGACAAAATGGCAATGAAGTACCGCGGGTTGGCAAAGTATCCGGCGCACAATCCTGACGACCCGAGAGTCATCCTGAGAATAGAAGCTGCACACATTACTGATTAGAAAGAGAATTCCTAATCTCGCCAAGGAGCAGTGCACCTGAGCTAGATGTTCTTGCAACCAGAAAGTGCACTTGGGTCAGATATGTGTATATGGAAGATTGCTCAACACAGTGAAATTGAGGTAACGTGCGATGATGGGTCCAAAGGTTCTTCCTTTAGTTATTGCAACAATGGCTATACTGTCTTTCGCCTTGGTCATGCCAGTTGCGTCAGGTCAATCATCGGGCCCTCAGTATGTAGTCTATAGCATCAATGCGATCGGTCCTAACCATACATTGTCCGCCACAGTTAATGAAACAGTCCTGCCAAACTCTAACAACGGTCTTTCAAGCGTAACCCTTCAGGTAATTTCAAACTATGCAAACTTGAGCTACTCAAAACTTGTAAACGCGTCGCAAAAAATATTGCCAATCCTTCCGTCGATAGGAACAAGATCGATTGACATTACCATTAAGAACGCGACTGTTTCAGCTTCGGTAACTCAAACTGGCACGCAGAGCATTAGTTTCTCGGGCGCAAATTACCCGATTACAAATTATTCATTCAATCTCTCCGTGCAGAAAGCTCAAAAATCTGTGTCCGCTAGCGGTCAGCTGGCAGTGTTTGCTTCTGGTCTAGTGTACTCTGCCACGATCAACATTAACGGGACTCGGACAGTAAGCGTCCAACTTCTCTCGACTAACCTTCCTCTGGGAGCGAGCTCTAGTAGCTCAAATGGTACTACGACGACTATTGCGGTTGCCGGTGGCTCGGTAAGTATACTCGCAGGAGTTGGAGCTTTCGCATTCTTCAAGTATGGAAAGAAGAATCCTGCCGGCTCCAGCAGTGAAGCAAAGCCTCTCCACTGGGTAGATTAGCTCCTGAGCGTCATTCAGTTTTCTGACGCCATCAAAGACTACGGATCAGGAAAGCGAATAGGACCGGTTTCACTATCCGTCAACGAGGGCGAAATCCTGGGGTTTCTTGGTCCGAACGGCTCGGGCAAGACAACTTGCATTAGATTGCTCTTGGGGTTGATGCGTCCCACATCCGGCTCTGTGAGTGTTAGAGGATTGGACCCAGTTTCAGAACATAGAAAAGCGCTAGTAAACGTCGGCTACTCGCCAGAACTCCCAAACATACAGACCTTCCTCACTCCAAGAGAACTGCTTGCCCTAACTGCCGAAGAGTTGATCGTTCCTAAAGCTGAAGTTTCTCACGAGATAGCAAGTACGCTGGAAATTGTCGGGCTGACTGAATACACCAATGTAAAAGTTTCAAAACTCAGTAAAGGCATGGTCCAGCGGCTAAGCATCGCACAGGCACTCATCGGAACACCAGACTTGCTTGTGATGGATGAGCCAATGATCGGCCTTGATCCGGCTGGAGCCGCGCACTTTCGTGAAGTGTTCAGAAGGATCGCAAAAGAACGTGGAGGCACAATATTTCTTTCATCGCATATAATGTCTGAGGTCGAATCGCTTTGCACTTCCGTGTGCATGATTCACAGAGGGCGAATGCTATTCAACGGGACTATCAAGGAAACAATAGGCAATGTCCTTGGTTCAACTTTTCTGATTGTTGAAGCTGAACCTGTAGAGAATTGCCTGGAGAGCATACGAGGAATATCAGGCGTCGAGGAAGTTCGCAGGATGGATGGCAGCAGAACTGTCGAGCTCAAGGTTACTCTTGGTAAAGACGTAAGGCCGAATGTCGCTGAAGCGGTTATCCGCTCGGGTGCAAAACTCTACTCATTGAGCTATTCTGAAGATTTGCTCGAGAGAACGTATCTCGAGGCTCTAAAGAAGGGTACAAATTTTTGAGACCGAGAGTAACCTTCACCTTCGTCAGATATGAGATCAAGAGGTCTATTGCCAGAAGAAAGATCATCGTCCTAGCCATATTTACGCTCTTGATTGGCACAGTACCGTATGTCGGGCTCGCCAACTTGCATCACGCTCTGTCGTTGATTCCATCTTCGGATTATCCTTACCTTTGGGTCGCCGGGGTTTTTCTCCCACAAGGACTGTTCATCCAATTCACTGCAATACTGATCGCGGCGGGAGCGATGTCTGAAGAGTACGAACAGGGGACAGCCGAACTCCTGCTTTCAAAACCTGTGACAAAGGCAGAGTACTTTTTCGGGAAATTCCTAGGCGGCTACTCACTTATCGCGTTCATAATCTTGCTGAACATGGTGCTAGCAGTTATCTCGGCCACTGTAACGTTTGGACAGCAAGCGAGCTTTTCAGTTTTGCCCGGAGTGTTTGTGGCGCAGGCATATGCGGCCCTTCTATTCTTCACAGTCGCCTTTATGATCGGTGAACTCATAAGAAGGTCGTCTCTTTCGTACATATTTTCGGCAGCACTGTTCTTTACGAGCACTATCTTTGGATTGTATTTGAGCGTCATATTCACTCTAACTGGAGACGCATTCTACAAACAGGTCCAACTATACATTCCATCGTCTCCAATCTCCTCGCTCCCGCTGCTATACGCGAGTGGTTCTCTTCCTTCCGGCGTCGCCTCGCTCCTAGGTACAATTGAGGGTCTCGCTGGAGGCGCGGTTGAAACTTCGATTCCATTTTCGATACTACTGATTTTGGTCTATTTTGTAGCAGCGTTCATCGTCGCATTTGTTTTCTTTGAGACATCGGATGTTTCCAGAAAAGTAAGTTGAAACATTCAAAAAGACATTTATCTGAAAATCTCCTCAACTCAAGCTGGAAACATTGGCAACAACATCACTACATGAGCCACATTACGACGTTTTGTCGGCTGCTGTCTCTGGGACCGCCGCCACGATGTTAACGCTGCTCGCCATGCTGGGCGGAAGCGGCGCTAATACAATTTATCTCAAGATGCTGTATGATTCGCAGCTCGTTGTTCTGGAATTGGCATTGATAGTA
>DATLTL010000039.1:0-8131 GCA_035533635.1 Nitrososphaerales archaeon | reverse complement strand
TTTACGTTCCAATCTTGGCCAGTCACTGACGCTGCACCCGGTGAAACCAAAAATGAAACCAAAGCTGCGATTTCTTCCGGGCTAGTCATGCGCCGAAGGGAAGCTCGTTGGATCATCTGTCTTCTGATCTGATCCTTTGTCTGTTTCCGGACTTTAGCTGTTGCAGCAATTACTTCGTTGATTCTGTCACCAGTGACTGCACCTGGGCAAATGGCATTTACAGTAATGCCGTACTTCCCCAGCTCAGCTGATAGCGATCTTGTCAATCCAATAAGTGCCATCTTTGAAGCAGAATAAGCTGATCTCAAGGTCACGGCATTTTTCCCTACCATCGAGGAGACGTTGATTATTCGACCGCCTTTTCCCGAAGCGATCATCTTGGGAATCGCGTATTTTGAACACAAAAATGCTCCAGTGAGGTTCACTTCCAGAGTCTTGTTCCACTCGCTTAGCGATACTTGGTCTGTCGGTTTGATCGGGCCTGAGATTCCAGCGTTGTTCACGAGAATATCAACGTATGAGGAATGAAAAGAACTATGAATCTCGTCGAGTGCCTGCTTAATCTTGGCAGAACTCGTTACATCCGTTTTGATCTTCAGCAGAGAGTCGGAATCAATCTCTAATCGAGAAGGATTTCTGGAAACAGCGGCGACTGCAATCCCATCGGAAAGAAGTCTCTCGACGATAGATCGTCCGATTCCTGATGCACCTCCAGTGACTATTGCTATGCGTTTGTTACGATTATCAGTGCTCAATATCCTTCACCAAAAGCGTCGAATCACAGAGGTGAAAAAGCCCAGTACGGCTTCCCGTCAACCAGCGCCGCCTTCTTCAATTTAACAGGCATATCGACTCGCAACTCCTCGTATTTTGCCCCAAGAATTCTAGTAAGTATTCTGAGCCCCCCTTCCAAGTGAACTGCGGCAACTAGAATTGGAGCCTCTTCCCCAGCGTTGAGGCCGACGTAGGCTTTGCTGAAACCTACTATCTTACCTGTTTTCGGAATCTCGACCCAAATCAAATCGTCTGACAGGCAGTTTGAACAAATGCTTCGAGGCGGCCACTGAGTCGTACCGCATTTTTTGCATTGGGTAGTTTCGATTCTCGATTCGTTTAGAGCACTAAAAAATCTTGCAATCTTGTTGTACTCGGCAAGGTGCCATGGGTAGTGATTGGACCAATCGTTTTCAGTTTGTTCAGGCATTATTGGCGACTCCCTTCTTTTCCCTCGAATACACTAAGACGCTAGCTGTGGATACTGATGCGGAAAGATTCAAAGTGTAACCGATTCTTGCCGAATTGACTTGTCTCTTGCCCGCTTCGTTTCGAAGCTGTTGCGTAATCTCAATTGCCTGGGCAACTCCGGTCGCTCCGATGGGGTGACCTGCTCCGATTAGCCCACCATTTGTGTTTACCGCGACCTTGCCGCCGATCTGGGATTGACCTTCTCGAATGAAACTTCCCCCTTTTCCCTTTTCTACAAACCCAACATCCTCGTACTCAATTATTTCATTGATCGTGAAGGCGTCGTGGAGCTCAGCTACGTCAATGTCGCCAGGGCCCACTCCGGCCGAGCGAAAGCCATCAGCAGAAGCAAGTTTGACTGCGGGCCAAGTAGTGTACTGCGGGTTGACGTTTCCAAATGATGCTCCAATCGAGGATTGACCTGATCCGATTATCCACACCGGTGAGTCCGTATATTTTCTTACATGGTCTTCACTCGCCAAGATTACACCAGCCGCTCCATCAGTCTTTGCTGAGCAGTCAAACAGCTTTATCGGCGAAACGATTTCTCTCGAATGCATCACTTCTTCGAGCGTTACCGGTTTCTGAAACTGGGCAAATGGATTCATCGACGAGTGTTTGTGATTTTTCACAGACACAAGAGCGAGATCCTCCTCTCTTGTTCCAAACTCTCGCATATGTCTTTGCGCATACATCGCTCCCCAAACAGCGGGTGGCATGATTCCACCCCTTGTAAAATCCCATTCCATTGGCGGTGCAATCTTTAGGTGCGACATTTTTTCCGCGCCCAGGACCATACACACATCCACCAATCCTGACGCTACCGCTCCAAGAGCTACCGTGATGCCCATTCCACCTGAAGCACAAAGATTCTCTATCTTCGCGGAAAGTTTTGGCTTCAAACCAAGATTCTCGCTCACGGATGCAGCAACGTATGGTTCTCCGTCCGTCGTTGTCAGGAAGAATCCTTCAATCTCAGACCGTTGAAGGTTTGGCAAACTCTCTATTGTGGATTTGCCGGCTTCTACAGCCAGGTCCCGCAAGCTTCCTTCCCTCTTGCCGAACTTGCAGAGCCCGTAACCCACTATCGCAACGTTCCTCAATTAAGCAAACCCCGACGAATCTAAGAGAAAGTCGCTTCTGGCTTATTTCACTATTGCTTCGTCCGCAAGCTTTCCAAACAAAGAGAAAGATTCCGCAAGATTGTCTGACCCCGCGTTGAATTGGAGCAGAAGAGTAGAAAGAGCGTGAATTGACCGGTATTCCTCAACCTTTTTTTTACATTCGGCAGGCGTTCCGAAGATCGCCAACTGCTCCAACAGTTCGAGTGGCACCAATGCCGCCGACTGCTGGCTCTTGCCGCGCACCCACTCGTTTCGTATTGATGTTGCTAGCACATTTGACAAGAGGCCGTCTCCCCTAGAGACCAGCAATTTGCGATAAGCTTCGCCGAATGCGATGTAGAATGCAAGTGTTCTTCTAACGCGTTCTTCGGCAGCGTCAACCTGCTCGGAGACGCATGTCACAACACTCACACATATTCTGAAGGCACTAGCATCGGTCCCAACAAGATCTTTCCTAATCAGGTTAAGTGGGCGCAGGAAGAATATCAATCCGTCGGCCTTGGTACGAGCCAGTGATACCATATTCTCCCCGACAGCTGCCAGAAGTATAGTGAATTTATCTGGAGATTTTCCACGGAGTCTCGATTTCGTCTCTCCAATTTTCTTTCTTAAGGAGTCGATCGAATCCGAAACAGTTCGAAGTTGATTCGCGTATTCTAATCCGTGCCATCCAGTTATCACAGCCTTGGAGCTCGACCCAATGCCTAAAACAAATCGACCAGCAGAAAGCTCGCTCAATGTACTCGCGGCCATCGCCAGTTGTGTCGGACTTCTGGAATATACGTTCACAACTCCGGATCCTATTTCCGTTCTGCTTGTCTTTGCAGCGATCGCTCCGAGCACTGAAAGTGCATCTATTCCCGTGCTCTCTGATACGAACAACGCATCAAACCCTAGTTTTTCGCAAGTTACGGCGCCATCAACCATTTCGGTTGGATTCAAGGAATGCCCGAAGCTTACACCGAGCTTCACTAAAGCGCTCTTGACCTCGATTCTTTTTTCTTTAACAACAGTACCCTTTCGAATTCCAATATGACTGATCCATCTTGGTTAACTATAGAATCGTTGAACGTTACGATACCCGCATCCAATCTAGATTTTGATTCTCGCCTAGACGCGACTTTCGTTCTCATACGAATTGTATCACCCGGGAATGCTGGTGCCCTGAAAGAGAGCTTGTTTATCCCAATAAAGGCAATTATAGAATCGGCTGTGATCCCCAGAGCATACCATAGACCAAAGGCAATCCCTAGTATCAAGATACCATGGAATATCGGCCGCTTGAATTCTGTGGTCTTTGCGTAATCAGCGTCCAAGTGCACCCTGTTGAAGTCGCCGGTTAGCGCCGCGAATTTTTTCACGTCTTCGGCATTGAGCACTCTTGAAGTTGATTCAAATTGTTGACCCACAGACAGTTCATCAAAATAAAGCCCCAAGACTTCTCAACTTGAATAATTAGCGGCGAGATTAAGTTTTTTCAGTGGATTTGCAAACCTTAAATGGTTATTCGTCAAAAATCATCGCTCGTCCTCACCAAAGAAGGTTTGTAAAATGGTAAACTTGTCAATAGAAGCTGGCGGACTGGCACTCAAGAATCCTATAGTTGTAGAATCAGCTGGGTACATTGTTGATGGTTTCGGTTTACGTCGTCTAATTAAGACCGGCGCTAGTGCAGTCGTCACCAAATCCAACACCCTGAAAAGGTTCGAAGGTGGTCCCGCTCCAAGGTGCTACTGGTACGATGATTCAAAACTGGCCATGAATGGTGATGAAGCATTACTGAATCCTGGTTACAAATACGCGGCAAAATACATCAAGGAAAATAAACAGTTCGCTCGCGAACATAATTGCCACATCATCGGATCCTTTTCTCCCAGGTCGCCGGAGGAGGGCGCAACTATTGCAGCCGAGCTTGCCGAAGCGGGAGCTAGTGCTCTTCACATGGACCTTCAGTGCCCCACTGCTGGACCTTTCAGAAACGTCGAATACCCAAACGAGAATTGGGATCATCTGGGCTCTTGGTGGTCTGAAGATCCTACAAGAGTTAGGGATGTCGTGAAAGCGGTAAAGGCCGTGGTAGACATTCCGGTCTGGCCGAAGCCTTTGATCTTTAGATTCGCAATTCATCCGGACGCTATCGAAACAATGGATTCTGCAAAGCCTGATCTATATGCATTCATGGCTCCGGGAGCGCCGAGGCTTTTCATCAATATATTGACCGGAAAACCACAACCCGGTCCGGCTGCTGGCAGGTACAGAACGAACGTCAGATTGACGGCCGATCTCGCTAGACTAACGAAGACTAATCTCCTTCCTTCCGGAGGCATCTCCAATCCAAAGGAAGCAATAGAAATCATAATGGCCGGTGCGCATTTGGTTGGAATATGCACGGCTGTTTATCGAGACATTAATTCCCCGCAGAAATTCATCGATGAACTCACAGACTTCATGGTTCTTCAGCAATTCACTACTTTGGAGGAGATGAGAGGCATAGCGCTGAAACATATGTCACCAAAGCCAGGTCCCGAATCCGATTATTACAATATCTTTGTCTCGAAATACATCAAACCTTCACCCGGTGATTACCAGTGGGGAGGAATGGTTAGACTGGAAGAAGATGCGGATTTCGAAATCGGTGAGACTAAGAGACCGGATCAAAAGAAGGATTCGGCAAAAGTTCGTACAGAACTTTAAGATAAAAAAACTGGATGCTCCGCTTGAGCATCCATTTATCGTCTATAGTGCTTATGGTGCCTTTAGAGGCGCTTTGCCGGCGGGATCCCATTCATCAGTCGGAGGATGGAGATCAGGAGAAACGTACTCACCGTAACCAGGCTTACCAACTACGTTTCCAAAGTCTTGTGAGACCACAGTACCTCGAACTAGAGTGATTTCAGGAACTCCACGAACGGTCCTTCCAGAGTACGGATTCCAGCCGCACTTTGTGTACATTTTGTCCGCGCTAAGAACAATTTCTTTCTTCATATCCACTATGCTCATGTCGGCATCAGATCCGACCTGTAATGCACCCTTCCTCGGGTAAATGTCGAAAATTTTTGCCGGGTTCTCGGAACAGAGCTGGATTACTCGCTCGAATGAGATTTCTCCCTTGTTTACCTCGTTTAAGAAAAGCGAAAGATACCATTCGATCGCCGGCGTACCCCCTGGGGCTACCCACATGTTCTTCCATCCGACTTCTTTCTCGGTCTTGGTGTGCGGTGCATGATCTGTTCCAATCAAGTCCGCCGTTCCATCAACAAGTCTTTCCCACGTTGCATCGCCTTGGTGTTCGGGGACTTGCCACCCAATTGAGTACGGGCCAAGTTTTTCGATGCGTTCCCATTTGTTTGCGAGAAAGACATCGTGTGGGTTAACTTCCGTCGTAATTGTCTGCCCCTGCATGCGGGCCTTCTTGATATTGTCGAACGAGCGCTTTGAGCTCATGTGCAGGATGTGGAGCTTTACACCGGTGACACGTTGCAAGTTGATCAAGACAGATATCGAGTTGTCAAATATGATCGAATCATACGCCCTCGCTCCACGTGCATACTCTTTCCAGTCTGTCTTGCCAGCCTTGATTGCTTTGTTTGAAATCTTTGTCCAGATCTGTTGATCCCACGGGTGGACGAGACAAACTATGCCAGTCTTTCTGATTTCCTGGAACAATTCAAGCAGGTCACCGTGATCATCAACGCCGATCCCTGGCATGTGGGGATAGTCTCTGCCTACGTCAGTCATCATGAAGATCTTAAAACCGAGAGGCGGACCTGCCTTCGCGATCTTTTGTATCTCTTCAAGTACCGTTCCCGCAGCATTGTGCGAGAAATCAACAACAGCTTTTTTCTTCGCATTTTCCCGGTGTTTGATGAAGCGCTCGGCAGTATTCGGTGGCGGCTGAACATTGGGCATGTCGACTGCCAGAGTAACTCCTCCCGCGGCCGCGGCCATGGTTCCAGATGTGTAATCTTCCTTGTGTGTAAAGCCAGGATCCCTGAAATGTGCGTGTGTGTCTATCAAACCAGGGATCACATACTTTCCAGTCGCAATGATGTTCCTTGACCCTTTAGGTATGCTCGACTCACTTCCCATTGCAACAATTTTACCGTGATCGATTGCGATGCTTGTTCGGATGAAACCGTCAGGAATGTACACATTCGCGTCGCTGATTACGAGATCAACCGTAGAAAGTTTGGTACTTGACATGAGAGTAGACCTGGGTCTTCGACCCAGTTTGAGAATATTTAAGCACTCTAGCTCGCTAATGATTACGTAAATTGAACATGCGAACTTCCCAAGGAAGGGCGATAGATAATTGGTAAGAAACAGGAATCATCCTAGGTACGGTGTGATCCTACTACCGTATTCGGTGTCATTCGAAAGATTACTTGAGGCTGCACAGCGGGCAGAGAATCTGGGTTTTGATTCTCTCTGGATCTCAGATCATATGCAAAGAGATTCCATTCCCACGCATGAGTGCTGGACGACTATATCGGCGGTGAGCGCTGTAACGAAGAGTATCTCGGTGGGGAGCCTCGCAACATGTAATTCATTTCGAAACCCCGCACTGCTAGCTAAAATGGTAGCTACGATTTCGCAAATCTCGCAAGGTCGAACAGATCTAGCCATAGGCATCGGATATGACAAAATAGAACATGAGGCATACGGCTACCAGTTCCATCAATTCAAAGACAGAGTTGAAAGGCTCTCCGAAACGCTAGAGATCCTAAGATTGCTTTGGACAAACGAGAAATCGGATTTCAACGGAAAGCACTGGAAACTCAAAGGCGCCGTCTGCAAACCCAAGCCGGCGGGGCATACGCCGAAGATCTGGGTGGCCGGAAGAAATCCTTTGATCCTAAAAGCCGCAGCGGACGGGCACGCCCACGGTGTCAACATTCTGCCGTATTCCGGCGTACTTGACAAGAGACACATTTCTTCCTTTGAAGAGCTGGAGCTGATAACTAGGCAAATTGACGATTTCAATCTCAGCAAATCATTGTATTGCGGGGATGGCGGACTGGTGATTGGTCAGAATGAAAACGATTACGAATCGAAACTTCACAAATTGGCTGAGATTCAGAAAATCTCATCCTCGACTATCAGACAAAGAATCGAGAACCTCAGCATACTGCATGGCTCTGTGAAAGAATGTGCGGCTCAACTTCGCAAACTAGAACTTCTAGGGTTTGAAGAATTGATGATTATTTTCAATGGATGGCAATCTGGGGATTATTCGAACATGGATTTGTTTGCCAAAGAATTCATAAAGAATTAGGGGGATTTTACAATAGTCGACCAAGCATCTTTGACTTTCTCGACAATCTTGTCCGCTGCAAGATCTGTCCATTGCTTTCCCATCTCTTCAGTAGCTTGCCTGGGATCACCGTAGCTACCCTTAGGAGTCACCTCATCTATCCTAGCGGGGAGACTGACTATTGCATTCGAAAATACCTCTCGTCGTTCTGAACTGTAAGTTGTTGCAAGATCCATTCTCACAATCCCGAACTTGTAGGCCATCGTGCCGGCAGTCTCAAGCATTCCGCCATGCGCCATAAAATACGACCATTTCCAGTTCTCGGCCTCTGTCCCCTTTACTCCCGGCAGCTGTTTCCAAACATCCTGCACTGCAGCATACCAGTTTGAAACTGTAATTAGGGCGCCGGTTTGCTCCCTTAGTGATCTTGCCACCATTAAGAATGGAGCAAAGTTCGGCTCGTTTCCGTTTATGACTACAATTTTCCGAAATCCATGATGTATCAGAC
>DATLTL010000038.1:0-4135 GCA_035533635.1 Nitrososphaerales archaeon | reverse complement strand
ATCGACCTTTCTTCTTCTCGCCGTCAGGCAAAGATCTATGTCCGAAGTCACGAGGCATCTTTTCGTCGCTATCGCCATTTTCAATAGTTCTTGGTCGTTGGATTTCGAATCGTACAGAGTGTCGAAGCCCAAGATTCGAAGCTTTCTTGCGAGGGAGCCAAGCATGCCATCCACCAGAAACGCACTATCGCTCCTTCCTTCTGGATGTGCTTCCATATTTTTCCATAGCCTTTCGCAAAACTCTTCATTCGTCTGCAACGAGTCTATATCCACCAGCAGGTAAAACTCTGATAATCTCGTCAATGGATAGTTTCTTGGCGGCCTCTTTTTCACTTTCATCCTTTATTTTACCAACTAGCTTCTGCTTTATTCTCCTCGCAAAATCGCTTGCTTTTTCCTTGCCCGGAGAAATTTTCAACTGCGCGATACAATATTTTGCCAGAGATTTTTCAGGCCCACAAACTATTGCGACCTGCTCGCGCCCATCCGAATGCGTCTCCTCGCCTGGAAGCTTAGCAGTTATACCTACGGATAACCCAACCTTCACGTGCCGCACGAAATTTTTCTTACCGTCAATGAAGAAAGAACCTCTCGAAAGATATTCTCCGGATGGCGCACTCTTTTTTACTTGATCCCCAAAAACCCAAAAAGCGTCCGCCGATCCTAGCTCGTCCTTCCAAGCACTACTGAATCCTACCGTAGCTTGAGCAAGTTCCAATGCGAGCTCATCTGAGGGATCTTGTCTGGTTCCAGAATTTCCCAAAATGAAAAAGGGAGAACCATGCAGATCAGCGTGGAACACTACATCATTCGCGTTTGTGTATTTGTTAATCATGATGCTGTTGGACGTAGCATCTCTTCCGCCGACGACCAAACGTCCGTCTGAAGCTTCGAACCATCTGTACCTCTCAAACCACTGTCTTTCGCGCCTGTCGGTTACTAACTTCCTTTCGGCTCGCTGCTCTTGGGTTTTGGTTTGTTGCGTAAGGGAGTTCTTCTGTATTTCCAGTTCATGCATTATGTGCTCGAGTTTCCGATTGATTTCTTCGAGTCTTTTTGCCTCATCAAATAGTCTAGATGCAAGTGAAGTTGAATTGAAAGACTTTAGATAAACCCTGGGCTCTGTGACAAATCTTAATTGATTAGGCGATTCCTTTGGAACCTCCAAGAGCAGGTAAGCTCGAAGTTTTTCCACAGTCTCCGTTCCAATTTTGCCCTCCGGCTCGCGCATGAGTGAGCCGGCTAGTTCGCGTAATTCTTTTGATATTTTTTGATTCGATTCAATTTGAGATAGCTGTTTGCCTATGGCTGACGCCAGTTCTTCCGCTTTCGATCTAACTTCAACGGAAGCCTTTCTACGTTTGGTGAGGACAAGTGCTTGGATCTGAACTTCGTCTAGTGCTTCGCTTAAACTCGGGAACTCTTGAATGTGGGCTAATTTCTTTCCAACCAAGATGTTCCATGAGTTAGGTACGATTGGACATACATCAGCCTCAAGGTCGCTATCTTCAACAGGGATCAAAATATAGCCAGCGCTGCTGCCCTCCAACTCTAATCGCAGCTCAACGGAAGCCATGGCAAGGTTTGAGATAGTTTCATCATTCATAGATTTCATTGGAGAAGCTGCGTCGGTGTGCGTTCTCTCAAAAATCTCCTCGACAAACTTGCGGGAAGTTCCCACGTTTCTACCGAACCACTTTATCGCCGAAACATTCTGCTCTTCACTTCCTTTCATCGACTCTTGGAATATTGCAGTCAAAGTCTTTTTGTCAATCTCCTGTAGCGCGATTCCTCTTGTAGGAGGAAGCGCGTACTTTTCACCTGTGACAAGCTTCCTATGCCGAAATGTCTGGGGGTTCTCAACTTCCAATATTGTGTCGCTGTTCTCCGCATCAGTCAAGATTAGGTTTCCACGCGAGAAGAATTCTGCATACAGGTTTCGCTTCTCCCCTTTCCTATTCTCGAATGTAAATTTCGCGATTCTCTCATTACCGATTTGACAAAATGAAGTGACCTCGCATCGCTCTATCAGATTTCGTAAACGCGAAACTGACTTCGTTGCTTCAGGAAGGGAGAGATTTTTTGTAGTAATCCAAGGCGCAAAAGAGGACAGTGCAACTAATTTCTCGGGCTTTGATGCATGATTAAATCTTAGAAGCGCACCATCCTCCATCGAATAAGCTCCACTCAGAAAATACCCTTCAATCGCTCCCGAGATTCGCTTGGTCAATAGATTTATTTCAATTGCGGAGATTTCCATTGCATTTGGACACGCTTCGTTGGAGAATGGAGCAGAAATTTATACCGAAACCCTAAAAAGATGTCGAGCGTAGAATAACTTGGATTCGCTCTACTTTATCTGAAATTTTTAGAAGTTGAAATTAGTGTCGTCTAGACCTCCAAACAAACCGTTACCTATGACTCCAATACCGCCTATGGACCCTTCTCTTCAGAGACAGAGACTTTCGCGGCTCGCTTGGATGCGTGTGGGTTTCGGAGCGTTGGCAGGTATACTCGCAGGATTGTTGAATTTCGTTACTCTGCAGGCTAACGTGACAAATCCCAATGCTTACTATGGAATTTACATCGCTATCATAGTTTACGTCGGCTCCTTCTATTTCGCAAAATACAGTTGGGTGAAGGGAATCAATCCCAAAGACAAGAACAAGTTGTTCACGCAAGGAATTGGTTCATACATTATCATGTTTCTATTCGCATGGATCATGTACAGTACCTATCACGCTTGCTTGTTCTTTGCCTCCTGCCACATCTAAACGATTCCCGAAGTCTCAATCTCGAATTTTACTCTTCGTCTGTTCAGATCGGGTTGCATGAGAGTCGCAATCCTCTGCCGATCATTTCTCTCAAAGTGCATTCTATTAAGGGAAAATTGGGAGAGTATCTCACCTGTGGTCTCACCTTCTCCAAGATCTCCCCTCGAGCGAGCGGAATTTGTCAAAAGTACGGAAATACCTTTCGTACAAGCAAGGTACGCAAGTTGGCGCAAATACAGGGAAAGTGAAGTTTGCCTCGATGCGATGTCTTCATCCTTGAACTCTGAAACAAAATTTGCGGTCACATCATCTATTACCAGAAGATGACAGTGGGAAAAAAATGCATCAGATTCCACGCGCCGACTTGCTCGCAGTTGATCTTCCACTGTTCTGACGGATATGCCATAGGTTGTCTCTAAGATTTTGTCCGCGTTGAACGATCTACTTCTTGCAATCTCAGCTATCCTCTCTGGTCGAAACGAACCAGTGCAATCTACGAAAACTACAAGGGCTTTGAGCTTCGCCTTTGGTATTTTCTCGCTAGTCATTACGACGTTTTGAAAAGCAAATTGCGTCTTTCCTGTCCCCGCGGCACCATAGACATCTGTAATACTCGCAATAGGCAGGCCGCCGCCTAACAAAATATCAAAACTAGAAGAACCAGTAGTGATTCTGTCTATTTTGAGCTTTTTGAATGACATATCACTCAAGACTCTCGCACCCGTGACACTAGATTCTGCTGAGTATCTCGGCCTTTTCCAAATTAGGATAGCCTTTTATTTCTGGAGACCAGTCAAAAATCAAAGTCAAGGACAGAATATGTCTCAGCAAGTGAAAAGACCTCTAAATACGCTTCAAAAAGCAATAAACAAAGAAGTGTCAGTTCGCCTAAAGATGGAGCTTGAATATAGAGGCAAGATGAGCAGCGTTGACCCATACATGAATGTAATTCTAGTCGATGCAACAGAGTACAATGGTGGGAATCCCTCAGCCAATTATGGAAAAATAGTAATTCGCGGAAACAATGTGCTGTTTATCAAAATCTCTGACAGTTTTCAAGTCTAATTTACTTTCAGCGTCCTAGTCTTGCCTATAATGTAAGATTTTGCAGCGTCTGTTTCCAGATTTATTCCGAATTTCTTCTTGAAGAAAAGAATGACTTTGGTTATGTCGCGTACTAAAAGCTCCTTTGCATTTACATGAGAAATCGGAACGAACTGGGGCCAGTCGATTATCCATGGCAACGACCCGTCATACAAGATGTTGTATTCACTAATGTCGCCATTGACTATCTTGGCTTTAGTGTATGCCTTCTTCATATCCCGAAAAATTTCCTTCAATGTCTTGACTGGTTCTAGAAT
>DATLTL010000037.1:0-2380 GCA_035533635.1 Nitrososphaerales archaeon | reverse complement strand
AACCACCAAGATCAGAATGCTTGCGACCAATATGAACGAAAATGCAAAAGTGTGCGTCTTAAGAGACGATTCACTAGCTTCCGCTCTCTTTCTGCCGATCATCGACCCCGCGAGAGCAAGTAGGCAAGCAATCGGGGCATACCGACCAACGAATATGACTATCGCCGTTGCAACATTGAAGAATGGTGTATTAGCTGCAGTTCCCAGGAAATCGGAACCATTGTTTGCGGCAGCACTAGTAAATTCATAAAGTATTTGCGTGAAACCAACCGAATCAGTTCCGATTCCGATTGCTGCTGCGGCCCCGCTGGCGTACGCGATTACCGTTGGAATTATGATGATCATTGGATGAATCAAGAAAGTGATCATGACGAGTTTAACATCTCTCGCACCAATCTTGATTCCAAGATATTCCGGAGTCCTGCCTGACATCAAGCCCACGATGAAGATCGTAATGATCACGTACATGATCAAATACATCAATCCAACGCCCTTGCCTCCCGGAGTGGCTTGGATCAGCATGCCCATGAATGCAGATAGTATGGCGAGTGGATGCATTCCCGCGAGTGAAGAATTGACAGATCCTGTGGTTACCGCAGTGGTGACAACTGTCCAAAATGTAGACATGAAACCACCGAACCTTGTTTCAATGCCAGGCCCTATGAGAACGGGAGTCGGAATGTACGCAATGGCAAGGTCAATTCCAAATAGCACGTAGGCGCCAACGATCATCGGCGTGCTTTCGCGCTTCTTCCCGATGAATTCCCCGAATACAAAGCAAAGTGCAGTGGGTATCAATAACATGAGGAAAATCTGCAACAAGTTGGACTCCGGGCTGGGGTTCTGGAGTGGATATGCCGAATTTGCTCCGTAGTATCCTCCGCCGTTCGTACCGAGTTGCATTATTGAAACTAGAGAGGCTACGGGGCCCACCAGGATGTATTGCGTCGCACCTTCAACAGTTTTCACCGCTGTATAACCGCTAAGCGTTTGGGGCACTCCAAGGTAAACAAATGCAAGCGCAGCGAGAATGCATAGCGGAATGAATAGTCTTGTCAACGACCTAACAAAGTCGACGTAAAAATTCCCCAAATCCTTGGAGTGAGTAACAAATCCTCGAACCATCGCGATTCCGCAACATATTCCGGTCGCCGCAGACGTGAATTGCAAAAATTGGATAGCACTTATCTGACTAAGATAGGAGAGTGATACTTCGCCAGCGTAGTGCTGAAGGTTAGTATTTGTTGCAAATGATATCACAGTGTTTAGAGACAGATCCCAAGAGAGCCCGGGGAATCCTTGCGGGTTAAGCGGTAGTCTACCCTGGAAAGTAAGTATGAAGAAAGCTATTACCATTTGAACAATGTTGAGAAACAATGCTGAGAGGAAGTACTCCTTCCAGCCCATCATTCGTTTTGGATCGACGCCAGTGACTCTGTAAATTAGATTCTCAATGGGATTGAGAAATCTATCCAGTCTGCTCGGGGCCCTCGTGAAGATCCTGACTATGTAGGGTGAAATTAGCCAGGCCGATAACAGAACTATTGCTAAGATAATTATCAGGTCTAGTACCTGAACTGGTTGGAGCAACTACCTTCAGCGCTCTACACCAGGAGGCATTCAGACTTCTGACTAGAGAAAGTGTGCAAAAAGGTCTCCAGATGATATGTATTGATTCCTAAATTTAATTCGAAGATTCTAATCAGCGTAGACCAGCCGCGGCAGTGGCACTCAGGGCTTGCTTACCGTTTGGTCCGCATCTTGGTCCCTTGTGAGAATGCAAAACGACCGAGCTAACGGTACTCTTTACACCCTTTATTTTCATAATCTTGTTCTTCAATATGTCTCTGAATTCTTCAATATCTTCCGCAGAGACGAGAGAGACAATGTCAAACTCTCCGGTTACTTCATACAGTTCTTCCATGTTTGGAAGCTTTTGGAGCTCCTGGACTACGTCGTCCATCTGAGGAGACTCTACGAAAATGTCCACGAATGCTAAAAGGCGTGACACGGCAATTCATCTAAACACATGTCCGAAATTCATCATATACGGGTTATGGTGAGAAAAACCTACTTAAACGTCCAATTTCTTGAGCTATTCTCCGAAATAATGCTTAATCCGACCTCGATTCCGCGGAGACACGCAAAAATTTGTCTCTTCTTGAGGAGAAAGTTGCAAAAAAAGACTTTAGAGATTAGATCATTTGTAACGAGATAGTCTAACGAACAACCACAACGCTTGAGATGCGAATTAATCTCTCATCTCGTCATTTGCGAGGATGCTCAGGTACTCGGCATCCATCTTGCTACAACAGGTGCATTTGCGTTCGTGGCAGATGGTGACCCTGTGATGCTTGCACACTTCGCAAGTACAAATATC
>DATLTL010000036.1:0-3552 GCA_035533635.1 Nitrososphaerales archaeon | reverse complement strand
ACGTCACTAACATTCTCCTCGGTGTCGTAACCCGAGGATTGTTTGTATTTATCAACGAAAGTCTCCGCCGAGAATATCGTATCTGATTCCCAGTCAGCTGGCGAAGGAATTTTGATCAGGTCGTCCTTCCTTCCCTCAGCCAAATATTTCTCTGCAATCCTGTAGGATTCCTCAAAACCTGGGACTCTTCTCAACCTGCTTTTGTAGGATAGATTTGCAGGTGAAAGTGCAATTAGAGCCCTTACCGCGGGATCTCGCCGCATTTTTTGGTAGTAGAATATCTTCGGACCACCGAGTGAGTGTCCAAGAAGCGCGACCTTATTGTAACCGTAATTTGTCAGAAAACGAACGAACGCTTCGATATCAAAGATCGATTCGGACATTATCTCAAACGCGGCCCCAATCCAGCGATTGGAACCCGGACTTGGGGCGATCCAGTCGTGTCCGCGAGTGTTTGCTGTGATGCATGCATAGCCTGCCTTTGAGATACTTTCAGCGATTTTCGGAAGAGGATCGCTGTAGAAATTTCTTGCGACCCCGTGAAGCAAGATTACGGCGGTCTTATCCTTTTGACCGGTATTGAAGAAGAGACCGTGAAGCTCTATTCCATCCGACGTGTTGACATTAACAAGATCTGGCATAAGCAGGGTCCACCTCAAATCTGTAAAGGGACTTCATTTTGGCGGATCAAATAGCGGAAGCGGTTACAGAATAAATCTCCGGAAGAACTCCGCTTACAAGGCTCCAGCTGTTCCCGTGGTTTCTGCTTGCAAACAACTGCCCGGTCTTCGTTCCCACGTAGACACCCCCAGGGTCTTCTTCATCGGTCGCCATACCTTCGCGCAAAACTTCAAAGTAAGCAGGTTTTGGAAAACCCCTAGCCAGTGAATACCACTCTTTGCCAGAATTGTCGCTGGCCCATACCGAGAATTTGTTGTCCGGAGACACCCTCGAGAAGTCTCCGATAAGTGGAACGACATAAACCCTCTTCGGATCATTTGCATCGACCGCCATCGGGAATCCGAACCTTGAAGGGAGATTGTTTCTGATGTCCTTCCAGTTTTCGCCGCCATCATCGCTGCGAAACACTCCGCAGTGGTTTTGCTGATACAGAACTTCTGGACGATCCCGGTGTCGTACGACCTTGTGCACGCACTGACCGTACTCAGGATATTTCTCAGGTTGAAAATCTGCCAAGACATTCTTATTCTGAAATTTCCAAGTCATCCCTCCGTCCTTTGAGTTGAGAGTTCCGACCGCGGAGATTCCGATGTGAAGATTCTTCGTATCTCTTCGATCCACCAAGATAGTGTGTAAACACAAGCCCCCGCCTCCAGGCTGCCACTTTCCCCTAGTTTCGTGGTTTAGCAGCGCTTTGTTGATCTTCCAACTCTCGCCCTTGTCGTCGCTCCGAAACAGCATCGCGGGCTCGACACCGCAGTAAATCACATCTGACCCATCCTCAGTTCCTGGAGTAATATTCCATACTCTTTTCACCGATTGCCCAGATTCTTTCGGGTATTTTGGCGAGTTTGAAATTTTCCAACTTTTCCCGAGGTCGGAACTGCGAGCAATGCTCGGGCCCCAGTGCCGGTCTTCAACAGAAGCTAACAGGAGTTTGTTTCTCCGATCGTAAACAACATGATAAATTTCTTGGCCCAGAAAGTGCGGACCTGACGCCCTCCAAGTCCTGCGGCCATCCTTAGAAGAAAATACGAACGCACCCTTTCGCGTCCCAACAAGTATGAGAGAGCATTCCTGTTTTCTAGGCAACTAGACCACCTGCAACTGATGGAAGGATGTGGACTGTATCCCCTTCATTAAGCGTTGTGTTTTCTTTGGCGCTATCGCGGATGTTTTCCCCGTTCACAAAAATATTCACGAATGGTCTTGTCACCCCTTGATCATCCAGGATTCTATCTCCGATTCCAGGGAACATTTTGTCCAGTACGTCTAAGAGAGACGAGACGTTTTCGGCATTCGCAACCTCGAACTCCCTTTTCTTGCCAGTGTAATCCTTCAGGTGCCCAGTGATGAAGACCTTGATCATGTTGCGTCCATTCACTGAAGATATGTGGGTTTGCTCTTATCGAGTTTCTCGAACTGAGGGGTGAGTTTCTTGATGTACTCGATGTTCGCCGCCATCATGGAGAATAGGTCTGTCAATCCCTTGACCTGGGCCTCCTTCAATTTTCCAAAGTTGATATCTTTGGTTTCAACATCTTTGCCGTTTTTTGAAACCTTCATCGAGACTAGGACATCATATACCTCGCCGCTTCCATCGCTTTCGCTTATCATCGATAAATCGCTCTTGATTTGCTTGAAGTACAAAGATATAAACGGATTCTTGGGAGTTTCCAATTTGCTGAACGTGCTCGATGCGGTAAACCTTGTTGATCAATGAAAAACATAATAGCTGACCTTGGAATAGGACTAAATCCCATTGCCACACACTTCAAAGAAAGCAAAGAAAGATGTCTCTTCGAAAAGAAGCAATAGACTCACATACATAGTCGTTGCCGTGGTAATAATCATAGCAGCTTCAGCCGGGTGGTATGCCTTTTCATCATTCAAATCTACTGCAGCAACCAACACTACCACTAGTAGCAGCTCGGGCCCAGTTTACGCTATCATTAACACTACTCAAGGAGTGATTGAGGCTCAACTCTTTCCATCAGTTGCCCCTAAAACGGTCGCCAATTTTGTCAATCTTGCAAACTCCGGGTTCTACAACAATCTGGTGTGGCACAGAATCGTTGCGGGCTTTGTAATCCAAACTGGAGATCCGAACACAAGAAATGGCGGTGGCAACCCAGCCACTTGGGGAACTGGGGGCTCGAACACAACCGTGCCACTTGAAACAAACTCCGCTGATGTGGCTGCAGGCTATGTGAACAACGTTGGATATTTAGGCATGGCTCGCTCATCATCACCCAACAGCGGAAGCTCGCAGTTTTACATCAACCTAGCCGACAACCCATCTCTTAATGGGCAATACACTGTTTTCGGCAAAGTGATTAGTGGTATGAATGCGGCACTCACAATTGGAAGCTTGCCAGTGAACTCGAATAGTCAACCCGTTACTCCCAGCCAGGCTATGGTCCTGAGCATCACGATAAAGAATACACCTTAGCCACTACTTTTCAGGATTCCAGTTAGAATGGAACCCAAAGGTTCAATCTAAGTTGCTTCATGAACTAACGTGACGAGGGGTTCTAAACCGTAATGTCAAAGCCGACTTTGATCGCGCACTCAATGTGATAGTAGCGCGCTCCAGTCCTGGAGCCCTTGCTCAATGCGTATCTAGACTCGATTGGGAGGTTGCAGTACTTGCAGTTTGCAGGATTTCTCCTTCTCTTCCTGACCTGTAGATCAACAATCTTTATGCTCCTAGTTTGGCCGAGAAGTACCGGCTTTTTTTCATCTGCGCCCTTTATTGGAGCCGGTTTCTGGACGGTCTCTGTCTTCTTCAAAAGTAATATCTCCAAGCGAAAATTACCGGTTTATAAGTTTCCAAGGCAAAATGAGATGCCATTTTCTATCTTTCGACCG
>DATLTL010000035.1:0-3833 GCA_035533635.1 Nitrososphaerales archaeon | reverse complement strand
GAGAGAGCTATCAAATGAATTTGTTTCATCGAAATATTGCCGACGCCTTGAAACTCTACAACCTCTGGGTACTCGGAAAAATCCCGTCGCTGCGACATTTTCTCTCCTCACATTACATGATCGGCAAATTCGATCTTCCGTCGCACTATCCACAGTAAACTACTAGCGCTTTGCTGCCGTTGTCGAGCTGTCGAGAACAGATGTCTGGGGAAGTTTCAACAGACGCTCATAGAGCGTTTCAAAGAACGCGTAATTTTGATCTTCACTGAATTTCTTTCGCATTCCCAAAATGAATGGCTTCATGGTCCTCCACGCTAGTTCCGTCAGGAACATGTCCTCGATGACTTCCAATTTCACAATGTTCCGCGCTGCCAGGACTCCAAGAGATTCAAACAGCGCCGCTGTCTGGTAGAATGAGATCTGCTCCTGCTTTGAGAGCTTTTCAAAATCCTCAAATGTTTGGACGTTTGAATTTAGTACAGTGAGCCACGCAGATTGAAATTCTGCCGTGTTTGCAAATTCGTATAGCCGCATTATCATATCCATGTTCGCTATTTCGTTGTTCTGCTTCATCTGCTCGGTCGAAAGCCTCGCCTGTACAGCAGCCGCCTCCGCCTGCTTCTCGCTGGCTGTGATGAGTTTTCCGTTCTCCCTGATTTGATACGCGACAAACAACGCTCCAAGAATCACCGCTATAGAGCTGAAGAGCGATACGTCCTGAGATACAAAAGTGTAGAAATCAAGTTGATAAATTGGGGGCAAGAACAAGTTGATTGTGCCGAGATCAGCAACGACTCGGGTAAAGTGTTTTTCCCTTCAAAAGAGATTGATTGACCGAGATAGAGCGAACGGATTGTGTTAGACATTCTTCAAGAATGAATCGCTTGCCAGCAACAGCATTCTCTTTGATTGCAATGCGGGCATGACCCAGGGGATTCACTAGAGTCGCACTCGGAAGGAAGGCAATCGCAATCGGCGCATTTTACAGGCATTCTAGAACCCCGCCTTTACAGAATACTTACCGAAGGCCCATTCCACGATAAAACTTCCGACCAAGATAACAAAGAAGGAAATCCAAAACACAGTCCAGCCGATCGAGATCACGGATAGAACGTCCAACGCGCCTACTACACTCAATACGGGAAGGAGAATGCCGTCGATCATGCAATGCACTCTGCCGCAAGATCGGCCGTTGATGAAACAGCCTATTCCAATCCAAGCTACCGCAATAGTCCACAAGGCTCCCGCTCCAGTGATCGAAAGCGCGGTTTGATTATAGGCCGATGAAGTTGCAAAAGCAAGGACGGCTGGAACTCCCCAAAGGAGATAACACCAGTGCGGGCGTTCGAAATCTCTGCTTTGGAGACTTGAGGAATCGGCAAAAGTTCTGCCTTTCCAGCTAGGGAGCATGGAAAGAAATAATGCTGCGGCCGATATAAGGGATCAACTATGCGGAAATGGACTTTCGATAGTATTGCTCCTAGATTCGCGGCCCAAGTACCTTGATGGAACAGAATCTCCCGATGAGAGAGTTATCCTTATTGACCCTCGATAATTTTTGAACACTTGATGAGAACTCCAGTTCTTTCAGAAATTCAATCAAAGATACTCCTAGCTCTTTTGCTTCGCGTCAAGGCGACTTCCATGGATATTATGAAAGCCGTCGGAATAAGCGGATCTACCTGGAACAAGGAAAAAGTTCTCCTGCACAACACGGGATTGGTTGAGGGCCAAATTACCCGAGGCCTTGCAGAAAGCGGAGTTGTCAGAAAGATGGAATTCAAACTCACCGTAAAGGGCAAGCAAGTAGCTCAAAACTTGCTCGCAATTTCCTCACTCATGGGCGATGAATCGTTCGAAACAGAAAAACTGGAAAACGTTCTAGAACTAATCGTGAAAGCCTAAGAATTTAGAAAGTTATCTTTGCCAGAACTAGTAGTCCGACAAATTCCATCGCTGAAATTCCAGACAGGAATGGAAGCGCGTCATGTCCGAACAGGGGAGACATTGTCACGTAGGCGAAGACTGTGATAAGGTTCTGCCCGAGCAGGAATAGAGCAAACACCAACAGTCCTATGGAATGAGCGGCCTTGGATTTTAGCGCGATTCGCGCATAAATTGATAGGAGGACAACAAGCACTATCGTGTTCAAGACCGCGAAAATCACGGCGAAATTCATCATCAGTTCCAAGTGATGCTCTTCCTGAACTTTTTTTCTCGCCCTTTAACCCTTTTTCAAAATTTCTTAAATCTGCAAACAGCGTTCAAGCAATAAATAGCAAACTCCGACGCAAGGCTAGTATGGCGGACGATGCCGAGCTTCGGCGACTCCTGTGGTACCTGTTTGGAGGTACAAGGGGCGGAGAAAACCGGGCTAGGATAATCCACGAGCTAAAAAATCGGCCATGCAATCTGAATCAACTCGCGAAAAGGCTCGGTCTCGAATACAGATCGATCCAGCATCACATCGAAGTCCTGAAGAAAAATTCTATGGTTACTTCGCAGGGAGAGCGATATGGATTGACGTATTTTGTGCACCCGTGGCTGGAATCGCACTATGACTTGTTCGAGGAAGTTGTCAAGAAACTCAACCTCAAGCTAGAATCTGGAACAGATTTGTAAGAGAGTTTGGAATCTGGTCAAATACGCAGCTTGACTGACTCACACAGGTTCAAATATCGCCGTTGAGTCAACTATGAGGCTTGCATTTTATTGAAAAACAACATTCTTAGTTCCTTCGCCAAGGGAGCTTTTGCCGGAGCCTTAGCTCTGGGTTTTCTATTTATTCTGAGACTGGGCGGGATCGCGCCATTTCCTCCGGAATCAGCTCTGGAAGCTTTCCTCAAAATTGTCCCTGCAAAGGTACAGGAGACATCAGTCCAACAGCTAGGAACATTCGCCGGCAGACTCGGTTTAATCGTCACCACAATTATTTCGGTGGCAGTCTACGGAGCTCTTGGGAGACTGTTTGAAAAATGGTACGCCCCCAGAATGTCAACGAGAACTTTTTCACGTCTGGAAAAGTATCTGATATTCTCTCTCATTCCATTTCTATTTTTCGGACTAGTCGTTTTGATAAGCGGATATTCCGTTTTTGGAATTTCATCCAGTTTTTCTCAATCTTCGAGCCTATGGCTGTTTCCAATAGCGCTGCTGATCGGCAATGCTATCTACGGGATCGCATTGGGTTGGCAGTACGGCGCCGCCGTGGTATTTTCAAAGACAAAGCAATCCCAGACAGCATCGAGAGAATCCGTGGCGAGCTCGCGCAGATCATTCATTGAAAGAGGCGCGCTTGCGCTGGGCGCATTAGTGCTCTTAGCTACCGGGATCAACGGGCTACTGACGTCTCAATCCAGCGGCACGCTTAACCCGATCACTCTGAAGGGCACGCCGATCAACACCGCAAATGAACCGACAATATTCGAGGATCCGAGACTAGGAAATTTAGTAAACTCCGAGGTCACTTCCAACAGCGAATTTTACCAAGTTGACATTGATATTTTCGCGCCTTCAGTCGACGCTTCGACGTGGACGCTTCAGGTCGGGGGATTGGTCCAGAATCCGAAAACATACACATTGCCCCAACTTCAGAGTCTCACCAAAACGGTAGAGTACAATACATTTGAATGCGTAAGCAACAACGTCAACGGAAACCTGATCAGCAACGCCGAGTGGGAAGGTTTGAGGCTTTCGGATCTCTTCTCGGACGTTGGCGGCATTTCTAGCGGAGCGGAATACGTCGTGTTCTATTCAGTTGACGGTTACAGCGTCGGGATTCCCGTGGCAAAAGCGATGATGCAGGACAGTATCTTGGCATACACGATGAATTC
>DATLTL010000034.1:0-2506 GCA_035533635.1 Nitrososphaerales archaeon | reverse complement strand
AGGCAAACTTCGCGAATATTCTCAATGCCCAACATCTGCATAATCGTTCTCTCGATTCCTACGGCAAATCCGCCGTGAGGAGGCACTCCATACTTGAAATTATCAGTGAACCAAGCTATTTCGGTTTCCTTCATTGCCTTGATCTTAACCTGTTCCATTAGTTTAGTGTGCCTGTGCTCTCTCTGACCGCCAGACGATAGTTCCATCCCACGGTAGATCATGTCCACACTTCGAGCCCACTGAGGATCTTCGTCGACACGCATCACATAGAACGGTTTTACAGCGAATGGAAACCTTCCCATAAAGAAAATGTCACTGCCAGTTTTCTCCTTGACGTTCTTTGCGAGGATCGCCTCTCCCTCCCGGTCCGGCTCTTCGCCCACGGGCACTTTCTTTCCATACTCGTTCAAGATATCGTAAACCTCGGGAAATCGTATTTCAGGAAACGGTGTTTTTGGGACTTCGATCTTCACGCCAAGAAGCTCCAGCTCTTCCTTTGAATCGCTTGCAACTTTTCTGAATGCATGTGCCATCATCTCCTCTTGCACTCGCTCGGTGTCTAACTCGTCATTTATGAAACCAAATTCGACCGCGCACGCTCTATGTTCACACAGGTGCCTGGGTGTGTGCGAGGTTTCAGCCCGCCAATTCGGGCCCAGGTCGTAAATTCTATCCAGGCCGCCGGCAATTGCAAGCTGCCTGTGCAGCTGCGGGTCTTGCCTTAGAAATGCGTCGTTCCCAAAATAATCAATCTTGAAAACTTCAGAGCCACCCTCGCTCAGCCCGCCGAGAATCGCAGGAGTCGAGACTTGAATGAATCCGTTCTCCCGAAGATACTCTTCCAAACCCTCCATGAACTTGGCTTCGATCTTCATTATCGCCAAGTTTCGTGGATTTCTAAGATCCAGGACGCGCCAATCGAGCCTTGTGTCCAATTGGGTTTCGCTCGCCCCCGTGATGTCGATAGGGAGTGGTGAGTCTGATTTGTTCAATACGGTGATAGATTTCGGTTTGACTTCTGGGCCAATTTTCGCTATTTGTTTTTCCGGAACGTTTGCTTCAACCGCAATTACGTCCTGCAGGTTCAACTTTTCGCTCAAAGAAACGAGCTCGGATGGAGAATCTTTCTTGTGGATTGTGATCTGAGCCAAGCCAGTTCTGTCTCTCAGTATCACGAATCGCAGGTTCGGCAGTTCCTTTACGTTCTCGACCCAGCCAGCTATGACGACATCCTTCCCACGGTTGGAGAGTAGATCTTTAACGTAATGAGTTCTAATCAATAACATTCACTGCTTACTTTGGAGTATCCCGGACTCAAAGCTTTTCGAATTCGACCATGAGATCCATTTCTCTGGTCTCTTTCAATATTCTGGTTATCATATTTGTGTCGTGCGGGAATCTTTCGGTTTTCTTACCAGGAATCACGACCTTCGTCATCTTGCTACCATCGGGGAGCCAAACGGTGTTCACGTTCGCAACTCTGACAGGGAAGAACAGGTCTTCAAGCTCCTTTCTATCGGTTGTATCTGACTCTGTAAGCCAGACCTTCCCGCCAAGGATATTTTGTAACGATTTTTGAAGAGTGGCATCGCGTCTCAAAGGGGTAAGACTGCCGGGTTCCAAGATGAGGACATAGTCGTTCCCAATTTGAACTGCCCTCGCAAGGCTGATCTTTGCAATGTCCTGCGATTTTTCTGAAGCTTTTGCCAGTTTTATTGAGACGTCAACATCTGACTGGCTAATCTGGCCCGATCTTAATTTTGCGTCGCACTTGGGGCAAAGTACTCCCGTGCGAGCATCGAAGGAGCAGATCGGAGTTTTCAATTTGAGGTGGAGTGAGCTTTGAGGCCACACCCTTTAAAATCGTTACTGGCTGAGAATTCTTTTTTCGTCTGCTCAATCGCGGCGCGTCTTATTGATCATGTCTGGAATCTGTGAAGGAAGCTCGGCGACTTTTACGCCGACTGCTTCCAAGGCTCTTATCTTGTCGGCCGCACTTCCACTACCCATCGAAATTATTGCACCGGCATGTCCCATTCTCTTGCCTGGCGGCGCTTGTCTTCCAGCAATAAATGACACGATGGGTTTCTTCATCCCTTTTTGCCTAATTCTCGCAGCTAGGCGTTCTTCCGCATCCCCGCCGATTTCACCGATTACAACTATGGCGCTTGTCCCTGGATCATTTTCGAACATGTCGAGGATTTCGACAGAATCTATTCCGATAACCGGATCTCCACCGATTCCAACGGCCGTCGATTGACCCATGCCTGCTTTCGTGAGAACCCATGAAATCTCGTACGTAAGTGTCCCGCTTCTAGAAACGATGCCGATGTTGCCCTTGGAAAAGATGTGCCCAGGCATTATGCCCATTTTGCATTCACCCGGAGAAATCAATCCCGGACAATTGGGGCCGATTACAGTTACGCCTTTTCCCCTAGCGTAGTTGATGAATTTCAGTGAATCGTGAATTGGAACGTGTTCAGTGATGTCGACTACAAGCTTCAGT
>DATLTL010000033.1:0-5428 GCA_035533635.1 Nitrososphaerales archaeon | reverse complement strand
GGGTCGGTGGGATTCTCAGGCTCTCCTAAATCTCATCGTTGGAATCGATCTAGTTCGCGAGCTCTTGAACCCACGATCTACGGGTATCTTCACCCTTTTTGCTCCAACGTAACATCATCCTGTTACAGTCAGTTCACCCATATTTGTATCGGGACACTGGAGCCCGTCGCCTTACCAGTCCAGGTCGAAGCGACTTGCTGGGCTACGACCCCATCTTTCCAGAAGGCAATCTCTCTTTGTTGAAAAACCTTTCATTTACAAAAATACTCATTAAACGCTTTTGTGCAAAATCTCATAAATACGGGAGAAATTTTTTCTTATAATTAGTTTCTTCCGAATTTGTCCCCAACACAATCGAGTGCAGAAATTGCATGAGTGAAGAAATTTCCGAAGCCTGTGGAGTATTCGGAGCGGTTTGCACAGAAGGGCAATCAGTTTTTCCTTATCTCTACTGGGGACTGCTCTCATTGAACCATAGAGGGCAGCAATCGTATGGATTCACCACTCTCCACGAAGGAAAATTCATCAAGAGGGAGGACCTTGGTCTCATACCGACTGACTCAAGGGAAGTTGGGAAACTTTCGCGTGCTCTGAAGGGGGTAGTTGGGATCTCAAATGCGCGGTACGCAACCTCCGGGCGAACTGGGGAAAGACACCTTCAAGGTGGAAAGCAGCCTCTGGTTGTCTCGTATCATGGAAGGAGCATCGCAATTAGCTATAACGGGAACATCGTCAATACTGACAAGTTGAGGGATTCTCTGAAGAAACAATTTGGAAGGTTCAAAACAGATGCGGATACTGAAGTCCTAGCAAAGCAGATTCTTTCAGAACTCGAGGAAACCGGTAGTTACGAGATAGCAATAGGTCGCGTCTTGGACTTGGTCGAGGGCGCGTATTCAGTCATGATACTCGACTCTGAGAATGGTTTCTATGCATTTAGAGACGTGCATGGAATAAAGCCCTACTGTTTTGCGCACAAAGATGGCATAATCGCTTTTGCCTCGGAAAGTCCAGCACTCGACATAAACGGTTTCTCAGAGTACGAGTTCATAAATCCGGGGGAACTCGTTTCCGTTTCTTCAGATGGAAAAATAGACAGGAAGCAGCTCAGGATACCAGAACCAGCCCTGTGCTCGTTCGAGTTCGCCTATTTCTCCAGACCAGATGCAATTCTTAACGATACGAAAGTGCCGGTCTACAAAATCAGGGAAGCATTCGCAAGAGAGCTCTCCGAGACTTATCCGGAGAAACTGAAGAATAATGATTTGATAGTATCGATACCCGAGACCGCTGACGACGCCGCCTACGGGTTGCACGATGTGACGGGCTTGCCCTGGGAGAGGGCGGTCAGAAAGAATCGGTACGTCACGCGCCGCGCTTTCATGTCAGGAAAGGACGACCGCAACGACACGATTGACAAGAAGATGAACATCGTTTCCGCTCTGGTCAAGGGAAAGCGAGTTGCAGTCATTGAAGACAGCATAGTTCGAGGAGACACGACCAAGATCAATGTCGGGAAGCTCAAAAGAGCGGGTGCATCGAGAGTTGATGTGTACGTGACCTTCCCGAAGATTAACAACCCTTGTTTCTACGGAATCGATATGTCGACCTACGGAGAGCTCCTGGGCGCAAAAATGAGTTCCGAAGAAATTTCAAAATGGATGGAGGCGGATTCGGTGAACTATCAAAACGTGGAAGGCTTGGTTAAAGCAATAGGGCTTCCCCTGAGTTCTCTTTGCACCGCCTGTATGACTGGCAAGTACCCGACGAAGGAGGCCCAGCAAGTGGCGGACGAAATTAGGTCACAATTCATGAACGGAGTGTCAGATCAGGGCAAGAGGATCTACGAAAGACGGTCGAAGGACTGAAGATTTGATATTTTGCAGACTAATGCGTTGATAGTGGGCTCTGGCGGACGAGAACATGCGATCGCTTGGAAGATCCGTCAAAGCAAATTGGTTGGCAAGGTGTTTGTAGCTCCTGGTAACGGCGGGACCGCAGAATTCAATGTTCCTATCAACGCAGACGATTTCAACGCGCTTTCCGCATTTGCTAAAGAAAATCATTGTCTCACCATAGTGGGGCCTGAAGGACCTCTGGCCGCCGGTATCGTGGACTATTTCTCGAAACAGAGTCTCCCAATATTTGGTCCCACAAAGGATGAGGCGATGCTTGAGACTAGCAAGTCTTTTGCCAAAGAATTTATGAAATCTCATGACATTCCAACGGCGAAGTTCGGAGTCTTCGACGATTCCCAGAAAGCAATAGACTATTCACACACCTTAGATGGAAAAGTAGCAGTCAAAGCAGATGGCTTGGCTGCCGGAAAGGGAGTTTTCGTTTGCAGCTCAATTAAGGAAGCGGAAGAAGCAATCAAATCAATCCTGGAAAAGAAAGCGTTTGGAGAGGCCGGTAAGAAAGTGGTTGTCGAAGAAAGACTTGATGGGACAGAATGTTCGCTGATGACAATATGCGATGGAAAGAATGCACTCCCCTTTGGAAGCGCGAAGGACCACAAGAGAGCATTCGACAACGACGAGGGGCCGAACACAGGCGGCATGGGAGCGTTTTCTCCGACAGACGACCTTGATTCAAAAACAACCGAAGAGATTATGCGAAGAATCACACTCCCAACCGTAAGAGCTGCGAACTTCCATGGGTTCCTGTACATCGGACTGATGCTTACAAAAAATGGCCCCAGAGTCCTGGAATTCAATGCTCGCCTTGGTGATCCTGAGACCCAGGCCATTCTACCCCGTCTCAAAAGCGATCTCCTATCAGCACTCCTTACCATACAGGAGTCTAATTCAATTGTCGAACTCGAATGGAGCTCAGATTATTCCTGCACGGTTGTGATGTGTTCGCAAGGATATCCGCAGACTCCCAAAACTGGTGATAAGATTTCTGGTATTCAGAGCGCAAATGGACTTGATGGTGTGACGGTTTTCCATTCCGGAACACAAAAGCGCGGGGAAGAGTATTTCACGAACGGCGGAAGAGTACTTGGTGTAAATGGGATCGGAAAATCCCTTCCGTCCGCAGTTGAAATGGCGTACTCGGGAGTCTCAATGATCAAGTGGAATGGAGAGCATCACAGGAACGACATTGGAGGAGTTGCATGATTAGAGTGACCAAAGTACTCGTCTTGGCTTCGGGAAGAGGCACTGACTTTCAAGCTATTGTAGATCATCAAACTATGGGGATCTTCAAGGGCGTTGTGATTTCAGGAATGATCTGTAATCACGCTGATGCCCCCGTGATTAAGAGGGCGCAAGACTCGGCGATCCCGTCATTCGTGATTAAAGGCGTGACAGGAACCCAGTTTCCAACCTCTATGGCAAAGGAGGAAGCCAGAACAGCATTCGACAATCGTTGCTTAGAATTATCGAAGGAAATGCGCACAGAGCTGGTGGTTTTGGCAGGATTCGATCAGATAGTTTCAGAAAATTTCGTCGAAGCTTGCAAGTTCAAGATAATGAACATCCATCCGGCCTACGACATGGATCGATTCGGTGGAAAGAACATGGTAGGGAATAAGGTCCACGAGATGGTGCTAAAGTCAGACGTAGGATATTCCGGTTGCACCATCCATTATGTTACTAATGACATCGACGGCGGGCCCGTTATACTGAAGAAGAGAACTGAAATATCAAGGAGCGATACACCGGAATCGCTGGAGCGCAGAATACTAAAACTGGAGCATCTTGCTTACCCCGAAGCAATACAGTTGGTCGCCGACGGCCGGGTCAGAGTGGATGAATCAGGTAGAAGGTGCTTTGTTGACAGATACAGCGATAGCTGGGATATTGATTGGGATTTGAGACAGCAAAGCTATATTGCGCGTGAGCGAGAGAAAGAGTAGAGCAGTTCATTGGAAACAGTGATGATGGTTGCAAGACCGCTGGCGGAGGAAATGAAATCGAAGATTGCGGTCGAGGTTGCAACAATCAAGAAAGAGTCAGGGATCACACCTAAACTCGTTGCGCTGTTGATAGGCGACGATCCAGTTTCCAGAACGTATGTTGATTTGAAGAGAAAGGACTGCGCAGAAGTGGGGATCTCTTCGGAAGTGATTGACATGAGCCATTACGATAAAGTCGATTCCTCAAGAAAGATCCTGGCGAAGATCAAGGAACTGAATGATGACAGGACGGTGAACGCAGTGATACCGCAGATGCCCTTCAGCGGAAAAGTCTCTGAAGAGACGCTTTTCTCGACTCTGAGCCCGGACAAAGACGCCGACGGGCTCACCCCGTACCGGCTCGGCAAGCTTCTGAGAAGCGAGTATGAAATTGAGCGAGCGTTGCTTCCATGCACCCCAAAAGGTGCAATTCTACTATCAAAATACTTCAAGTTGTCAATCGAGGGCGCAGACGTTGCAATTGTAGGAAGGAGTACACTTGTTGGCGAACCGTTGAGAAAACTGTTTCAGGATCTCAACGCGACAGCGACCTGCTATCATACAAAATCGCGGCACATGGAAGAAAGATTGAAGCAGGCAGATATTGTAGTGGCAGCAATAGGTAGACCTCCCGAAATTTACGGCAAGTCGGGATTCCGGGTATCGAATGGCAGCGTCAAGGATGGCGCAAGCGTGATCTCCATTGGGGTGAGGAAGAACGAGAGTACCGGAAAGTTGCTCTTTGACGTCGACACGGCTTCTTTGAAAGGAAAGTGTTCTTACTTGACACCCAATACCGGTGGCATTGGCGTCATGACGCGCGTCTGTCTTTTGCAGAACACGATTAACGCAACGAGAATCCAGATCGGAAAAAGCAAGACCTGAAGATCTCTAATTAACAGTTTCAATCAAAAGAGAAATCAAAGATTCTTTTCGATATAGTCGGCCATGGATTTGAAGATGCCGAGGCCGTCCCCGTGTGTTTGGAGCACTCGATTTTCAGTCCAGTCAGGCATTTCGAAGCCCCAATACGCGTTCTCCGGATGAGGCATCAAGCCGAACACAGTTCCGGAGGGATTGCAAATGCCGGCAATATCGTGAACCGAGCCGTTCGGATTTTCTGGGTAGCTTAGATTTGCGATTCGGCCGTCGCGACTCGCATACTGAAGTACGATCTGGTTGTTCTTCGAGAATTTGTCCAGCACATCCTTGTCTTGCGCAACTAGTCGCCCTTCGCCGTGCGCAACAGGAAACTTTACGATTTCGGGAAGATCGCTGGTGAAAATGCAATTGGACTTTCCATTCTTCTTGAGAGTGACCCACCTGCACTCGAACTTGCCCGAGCTATTACTTGCAAGCGCAACAAGAGGTGGTTTTGAGAATGTTTCCTCGGGCAAAAGGCCTGCTTCCACAAGGACTTGAAAGCCGTTGCAAATCCCTAAGATTGGTTTGCGAGCCTCGACAAACATCTTCAGATCATCATTCAAGAAGGCCTGAAGCTTTGCGCCCCAGATAGCTCCAGCACGC
>DATLTL010000032.1:0-3789 GCA_035533635.1 Nitrososphaerales archaeon | reverse complement strand
CAGTACGTGACGCCCTGGCACCATTGGGGATAAAGGTGAACAAAATGCCATTTACAATGAATTACGTAATGGAACTGATTGACGAAAGCGAGCGCCGGCCACAATGATTTCAAAGAACTAGCGAATTATCTAGACATCTCTCGCGTACTGCCTGTGAAAGACTTTGATGTGCTTTTGCAGCTGCGTTTCGCCATTGACAAGCGGTAGGTTCCGCGGGAAACTTCCTTTGCAGTAAGGACACGGTTCAACGTCTCCACCCCCTTCTGGTGTTTGGTCTTTTGATTGAGACATTTGGAAGAATACTCCATTAGCAACCTATTTCATTTTTGTGGCTGTTGTCGCCCTTGGGACTCTCCGAAAAGAGCGTCGATGTTTCTATCAATTGTCGATCTAGACTTCCAGTCTTCAGTGCCTTTGATTTCAAAGCATGAACGCAGTCTTGCTCGACCCATCTTCGTATCAACAGACAAAAGACGATCCCGGATTTCACGCAAATAATTCGTGAAACATATGACTTCATCTTTTCCGCAAACTCTACCATGGCCCGGCAGGAACTTGGCATATGTGCTGTAATCAATATCGTTTAGAAAGTCGATCCAGGCTTCGATGTTAGCGTCGCCGACATATGGAAAAGTAGAATTGTAAAGCACATCGCCCAAAAACATCACTCCCGATTCTGGCATTGCAAGTATCGTGTCGCCGAGTGTGTGCGCACCAACCTCAGGGTGAATGAACATAAATTTTCTTGGGCCGATGCTCAAACTCATTCCATTTTCTGAATACGCAATATTAGGAGCGACAATTTCAGCGGAGGAAAGTTTCTTGCCAGGCCCTTTGTATTTTTTCAGTTTACTTAGCACAATAAGTACGCTCGCGCAATTTTCGGAAGAAATGATGTCCAATCCGCGTTTAGAGTATTTCTTCGAAAAAAAAGCGTTTCCAAGGACGTGATTTGGGTGGCCGTGACTATTGACGATGTATTTGACCATGCTACCACTTGCCTTAGAAATCAAGTTGTCCAGAAGCGTTGCTTCACCCGCCGAAGATCCAGTGTCGAAAAGAAGTACTGATTTTTCGAGAACAACGAATCCTTGATTTGCTCGGTACGAAGAATTGTCTTGGTCCCAGATAACTGAGTAAACATCCTTAGCTAGTTTACAAACTCGTGCCAAGTCGTTTGATTTGACGGGCAAGCTATACTGCCGAGAGCGACTAGAATGTTGTAGCGTTATAGTTTATCTTGTAAATCAGGACGCCACTGATGAGGCCCTGGCCCGTAGCAGTCATGCTAGATGATTGAAATGCGATCTGGAATGGATTCGTGCTGTTACCTGCCGGATATTTCATCTGATAAGTGTACAATTCTGTGTAGCCTGCTGCTATTCCACTTGCTCCGTTTGACTGCGCAGTAGCACTATATCCCTGCACTGGCGCCGCTGACGTAGACGCAGGATCATAGAACAAACCTTGCGACGCGTACGGTATCAATTGGCCGAATGTCGAATTTGTCCAGAAATAGGGCGTGGGCGTAAAGTCATCAGGTTGCATCAGGGCCTTGGGACCATTGGTCTCGAAGAGGCATCCACAGGTTAAGTTCCCAATCCTGATGAACCACTGTTTCTTCGATTCGTCACCTCCTCCAGGCGAGGGGAAGGGAGTTGGAACAGTGAGCATGTAATAAGTCGAAGTGGAACCAGACGAAGTACTAGGCACAAACCTGTAGCCCGTTAAAAAGATCAGAATGTACTGTGGCGAATGAAGATCATTTTTCAACACCTGCAATGACTGCTGGGGCGGGGCAACAAGCGCCTGGCCGATTAGCGAGATCTGCGTCTCGTTTATGGTCGCGTTGTCTGCCAGCGAAGTGACATTGCCCATAACGGTCATCCAGTAACCATAATCCCACCAAGCAGCAATGGTAGTATTGGGTCCCAATTGGCGCATCCAACTGAAAGCCTGGAGCCAATCAGTGCTCGAAATTGAAAACGCTGTTCCACCGTTTGCAATGCTCGTCGGGACATTCGCCGAAGCCATCCAGCCGGAACTCGACAGCTGATACCCTGCACTTGAAATATTCCTGTTCACCGGAATGAACACCGGGATTGCAATCAAAACAATCATGATTAATGCGAAGATGACCTTGACTTCGCTGCGAGATTCGTATATCCTCGACTTTTTCCTGCTTACTGTCGATACCGTCGGGCGCATGATTGACTCTGCCAATTCGACCAATCCGATCGCGCCGAGAATAGCCAGAGACAGAGTCGAATAAACCATCAACCTGGCAAACGACGAGGCAATGTAGACTCCTGTTAAGGCAAGAACGAGCGCGAAAATCGCTTCAATGGTCCTTCTTCGGAAGGCCACGTATGCTCCAAACCCTGCGAGCAATATGATGACCGCATAGTCAGCGAAGAATTGACTACCAGTAGGTACTGCTTGCTCTGCGACAGACTGGACCAGTGGATTGGTTGTTCTTAGCGTTGAATCGAGTACAGTGAGGTACCTACCGGACAGACTGCCGACAGCTCCGAAGGCTATGGCAATAAGGCCGCCGAAGATGAAAAGTAAGAGTATCTTTACGAGGTTGCGATTGAACGAAATGGGGTCGCCGTACTTTTTCAAAAAGAAAGCCAAGAAAGCAAATAGCCACGATGCCAACAGACCGAGGCCCTCAAGGTTTGTGATAAGCCCCGGACCTGGACGCGGTGTTAGAACTGCGATGAGCAAGAGCAGGGCGACCGCGATCGATCCCCCACGAACCGTCGTTTGCAGGTCAATCTGTTTCACAAACGGAGCAATCAGGAATAGGACAGCGAAAATTAGGGCAAACTCATCTCCGCCTCCCCAGTCAATCATAGAATAACCGAACATCAAGCCAGCAATCGCGCCGCGCACAAGAACGCCTCTAGAAGTGGCCCTGCCGCTGTACATTGACAGGAAGAAGTATGCTCCTATGCAGGAAACGAAGAGCGAGAGGGGTTCCGACTTGAACCAGCCTAAGTTCCCTCTTTCAAGAATTGGCGGGGAAACTGCAAAAATCAGAGCTGCAAATATTCCGCCCGCGCTGTTTGTTATTTTCTTCACCAAGTAGTAAAGCGGAATAATCGTCAGGGATCCAATCATGACTGGGAAAAATACAATGTAATCGTAGTATGAGACGGGTATGCGCAAAACCGAATTTATGAAGAGATAGGAAATAGCTCCTGTTAGCTGAAGACCGACCTGACTCGTCCCGGCAACATTCCTTCCATACGGATACCACGTCCTGACATCATGCCAGAAGAAGTAGCCCTGATTGTCGTGGCAAACTTGTGAAAGATCAGACGGAGGGCAGTTCGCTGGGTTGTTGAACAGCGCGTAATAGAGTCCGTGTTGCTGCGCCAGCGTTATCACGTGAAGCGAGGCGTAGTAGTCAAAGTAAGGATCAAACTCGTTTATGTACCAGCCGTAAACCGCTGGATACAATCGCATGATGAGCGAAATGACGAATATAATCGACATCGCCAGAAAGATGGTCGCTGTTCGCCGTGACATTACCGGGCGATAGAAGACCGATTTTGCCTCAGCCATCGAGTCCTTTAGGGTCATGCGTGGAGCGTCACTCTCTTTAAAGACCCTTTAAGCTTTCTGCCATTGTCTCATTCGTGAGATTTCAAATTTGAAATATAATCGGAATATGCTTTTGCATTGAGCAGTCGAGTCGACTCTTCCGAGAAAGAATTTGATTCAATCTCAAGCATCCAGCCGTCGGTATATGACGCATTTGTGACAAGCTCTGGCGTCTGA
>DATLTL010000031.1:0-2214 GCA_035533635.1 Nitrososphaerales archaeon | reverse complement strand
ATAGCATACGCGCTAAGACGATCTGGTCTGATATCAGTCGAAGGAAGAGAAGTCGTCGTCAATCTAAAATTCAACGAAGAAGCAAAACTCCATGGTAGAATCGATGATCTACTGCTAATTCGACTTGGCGAAACAGGAGATAACTTCCGACTCTATGTTCCTCTCGAAATCAAGAGCATATCTACCCTCCCAGAAGAACCAAAACTTTCCCACTACTATCAGCTATCAACCTACCTTCTTGCGGAGGATTATCCCATAGGCGTCTTGCTCTACTGGGCAAAGAGGGAGGGTAAGGTTAGGGCTTTTACGATCACAAAGGACGAGGTTATGCGCACGATTCTTCGGGAGCGCGTTCTAGAACTGCACGACTCCCTGAAACATGAATCTCTTCCCCAGAAGGAGGCCGCAATCAACAGGGATTACGTTCAGTGCGAGCGCTGTACGTACATAAGCAGATGCAACCCGTTTCTATTCGACGACATTCCAAGAGGCTCGAAGCTTTCCATGTTTGATCTGGATGGAATTATTTTGGACTCTTCGAAACGAAAAAAAGCTATTCTGCAAGAGCTCGGCTTACCGTATTCCGCGAAACCTACCGATATACACGACGAGGAGATGAAATCAAAGTACTGGGAAATGATGGACAACCCGAAATATGTCGAATTGGACATGCTAGTTGACCAAGCGAAGGGAAGATTGCTAGAAGAATCGAGACTCGGGAGAGTTCCCATTGCAATTTCTTCTGGAAGGCGCGATGTACTGCTTGAGGCCACAAGGGCAAGGTTAGCAAACTTGGGCGTTCCAATTTTTCATTTGATCCTAAGAGAGCCAGGAAACTATGATACCGACGGCAGGTTCAAGACAAAATGGGCGCAAAGACTCGCTTCAAATTACGATTTGGTCGAATTCTTTGATCGCGATGCGGTAGTGAGCTCGATGATAATGAAGAGCCTTAAAGAGCGCAAGACAAAGCGCTCAGAATAAGCGCCGTACTATTATATCTCGCAGCGCGTTATCATTGGGAAAGGATGAGAAGACGGTATGCAAGGTTTGAAAATCGAAGGTATCCCTCAAAAGGATCTGGATCGATGTATTGAAAGGATCGAGCAATTTCAGAAATGGGCTGCGCAAGAGAAGTTGGATCGATGGGCGTTTCGAGCCGCTCTGTTGAAGGCGCTTTATGAGGACGCAGAAGAATATTTCAAAAAGACAAATAGCACTTATCGAGAAATGGCTGCTTTTGACAATGGTGTGGCTACGACTTTGGATTCACTAAAGAGCAAGTAAATTACGAGAGATCTTTTCTGATGGCAACGACAATTTCCATGGTCGCGGGCGGATTCATACTTGTGCTGGGGGTAGCTTTTGTATTGATTTCGTGGCTGAGTCTCCGAGGCTGGTCGTCTGCGCAAGCGACATCTCTCGTTGTCCTATTTCTGTCCGGGCTCGCATTTTTAATGATCGGACTCTTCCTAGTATTCGTTAGAAAAATATCGAAGGAGCAGGTTTAAAGATCGGCAGAGCTTACGATTTTCTGGTTAGCTTGACGCTTCCATCTGGCCCCCCGACAAGATGGTTGGGAAACAGACTACGGATGGTTGCAACAACCTTTGTGTCATGAATTCCACTCGTTGAAAGAAAAAGAGAAGTCACATTCACGGCAGCCAAGACCTCGTTTGCACTCTTTAGAAACTTGTAGGTGGCTTCGAATCCGGACGTGACAAGCATATCTGATACGCTGTCCAAAATGAATACCACGCAACCTCCTTCTGAGGAATCGATTGTCTTACTAATCAGGTCCAAGTAAATGGCATAATCATTTTGTGGAATGAGTACTTCGTTTTGCTGATCGGTTTGCTTTGGGTATGAAACAGCAGCAGTTGATATGAAAAAGCGCAATGAATGATCGCTCGAGAGGAGCTTGTAAATGGGACTACTTTTGTGCGTAAACATGAAGACGGAGCAACCGTTTTTGGAAAGCTCATCTGCAAATTCACCTACGGCTTTCTCGTATCGCGAGGACGGATCAACTTCAAGAAGGAACGATTTCCCTCGAAGGAAACTAGTATCTTCTCCAATCTGCTTGGAAAACTGTCTCGATGGACGCATCACACTAGCACCGGGTTTCGAACTGATAAAGTCTGTTAATATCGACGCCCTATTGAATGTCACTGCCGAAAATGAAAACAAGAGCGAGAAGAAGTAGTACATGAG
>DATLTL010000030.1:0-9411 GCA_035533635.1 Nitrososphaerales archaeon | reverse complement strand
TTCCACGCGGTCCCAGAGTGCCAGGCTTCTATCCATTCATAATTCCATTTTTCAGGTGTCAGTATCGCGACGTACACGTTGTCCAAATTCGTGTAGGTAAAGACTCGGTAATCGTCTAATGTCTCGTAATCTTTTATTTCGTCTATCAGTCGCAACGAGAGATTACTGTCAAGCGCGGTGATGCTCCACCTCGTCGGGACGAGTTTTCTCCTCTTCTTCTCGCCGAACACGCCGACGGAGAATGATTTTTCGAGTTTCGAAAATATGACGCCTTCTTTGTATAGGGCGAACACGGCGTCTGCTGCTTTGAGATCTTTATCATAGTACGCTTTCTCTATTCTCTGGTCTACGGAAATGTTTCCCTGCGATTTGAATTCCTTCATAGGAGCGCTGGGGCCGAACGGCTGACTGTTTTCGCTGAATGAGATCATATTGACCGGTTTTCTCGATAAGCGCAGTTCAGAGTCAGCAGATTTGTTTGACATCGCAATTTCCTGCAGGTTCTCGATCAATCGAGATCCATTCACGACGTCATGAATGTCTGCCCTAACGCATCCGCGCACCAGGCTGTAGCGGTAATCAACGATCTCTTCTATTGATTTGCCCTTCCACATCTCAGGAGTATCAAGAAATGCCGTGTCGCCGTGGATCGCTGGGACCATAGGACCAATGAACACTTTTGGATAGCCAAACCTTCCCACGAAGACTCCCGGTGGCGAAGATCCCAGTATGACGTCGGAACTGTACAAACCAGGGGCGTGTCTTGCAAACCCCTCAGCTTTTGTGATAATTGGACACTTTGGCTTGCCACAAAGGAGCTTCGCGCCTCTGCAGGCAAGACACATCTCGGCTGTCGGCCTTTCGATTACTATGTTGGTTCGCCAGTTTGGGTTGTTCCCGACAAAGTTCTTCGGCGTGAACCAAGAGAGGGACGACAAACTGTCCCAAACTATGAGCTCGTCTGTATAAAAGTTACTGCAACAATGCAGTATGAATTTATGAAGGATCCTTTCCGTCAAGTTCATCCAAAAAATGCTTCTTCAATTGATATTTTTGGTACGCGATCAATACTTCAACTGCAACAAAGACGCCAATCGCAAGGACCGCAACAATCGCAAAAAGATTCAAGCTTCAATCTACTTTGGAAATCTGGAACACGCGGGCAGAAACTTGCTTTTGGAACTCCGATATGAAATCCAGGGCGAATTTGTCGGCGTTTTTCTCAGTCCCCTTGTGCGAACCCGATCTCGATCTTATGCAATGATACATCTCATGCAGCACTACAAATGGGTCGAAAAAATGCTCTTGGTCGCTGAACAGTATCGAGTTCGCCGAGACGGAGTACACGGCCAAAGCCATCTTCTTGCCCTTGGTCGGCCCGATTCCAAGCGAAGGTACTCTTGCCTTAAACCTCTTACTCACGAGCTCGACCGCCTTCTCGGTGTCCTTTGACAGGATTAATTGAACTACTGTCGCTTTGAACCGCGAGTCATCTAACGAGAGTATTTCATCATCGTCCAAATTTACTTCCTCCTTTTCTTTGCCAGATGACCAAGCTCGATCCAGTTTCCATCAGGATCTTTTACATATGAGAGAACCCAACTTCCTTCAAGAAATGGCTTGATCGGAGTCTGGTACTTTTTCTTGGACAATCGCTCAAAATATTCTTTTACGTCATCAACCTCGAACGCAAGGTGATCCAAGCCGGACCTGCCCCCGAACTTGTAATCTTTCGGATACCAGTTCAATTCCAATATTTGCTTAGAACGGGGAGACCTTAGCCACGCGACCTTACCGCCAGTTTCTCTGATCCTTGTCTTGAACATCAGAGACATTCCGAGCTCCTTCGTGTAGAAGGCGATAGATCTCTCGAGGTTTGAAACATGAATGCCAGTGTAGATAAATTTCGGCAAAATATTTCACTTCCAAATAATGCTGAACGGCACTGACTTGTCAATCAGTCGAGATAGAAAGTGCCTAAGATATCTGTCGACATTCAGGTTCAGGGCATCCTTAGGGTCAGACCAGATTGTGCCCTGAATTTCTTTGGCGTCAACCTTTACATTTTGGTTTCCTTCCATGCTGCACAAATAATCAAAGAAGATAAAGTGCGCCCTTTTCCAGAACTCTTTGGGATAGATCACCTGCTGTATTGAAACTAGGTCGACGACCTTGATGTCCAGGCCTACCTCCTCCTTGATTTCTCTTACAAGTGCATCCTCACAGGTCTCTCCCAATTCGACGTGACCGCCGGGAACCGTGTAAAGACCAGGCCACTTGTGCGAGTCGCACAACAGGACCTTCCCATCTTCGCGCTGGATTAACGCGCCGACAGTCGGCTCTGGGAAAACTTGATTCAAATCGAAAATGAATTTTGGAATAGAGACCTAAGTATCTTCCGATGCGTTGCCGTCGGCCGGCGCTCCCGTTTTGTCTGGTTTTATTATGGTGGAAACAATATTGAAGGTTGACCATTTCTTGCAGACTTCGCAGCGCATGTACCTCACCGTCCCGAGCCTTAGCGCACTGAAAGAACCGCCAGGCAACCAGTGATAATCGAATGTCTTGCCGCACTTTGGACATGTGAGCCTTGAGGTGTAATGGGGCCCAAACCGCGGAGCTGCGAGATATATTGAAACCAGAATAACGACAATCGTGATGGGCGCAAGTATGATTACTAGTTCGGATGCCAAATCGATAGACCTACGTCGGATTAAAGCAAAAGAAAAGTTCCAGAAATATAGGTCTTGCGCAAAAAAACTGAGGCGCTCCCACAACGGGAGCGAAAGTGATTACTCTGCTACTTTCACTTCCGCAGCTTTTGCTTGAAAGTTTATTTTTCTGTGAGTGCCGTCGCAGTATGGCTTGTTTGCGGACTGACCACACCTGCAAAGGGCGGTTGACACATTTCCGTCAACCATCACCAAGTTAGGACCGTTTTCTGTTGCTTTGATTAGTACTTTGGTCATAGTCTCAAACTAGAAAGCGTCCATCTAATATCTTCTGTGGCAAAATGTCATCAAGTTGCACTTGAGGTGGTCAAATCTCAAATCGCTTGGTCGGTTATGCTGGCTTTCTACACATGAACTGTAATGCTTGATTAACGGGAATCTTGCTGCCAAGTTTATGAAATTCAATGGAGAGGTTGGCGTTCAGCTCGCCACGCATCTCGCAAACCAATACTCCACTCCAGAATTGGTAAACCTGGCAAAACTGTCTTATGAACTGGGAATAGATCGCGTGTGGATCGATGACAATCTTCGTTTCCGAAACGTATTCGTGATACTCTCGGCTATAGCTTCGAAAGTTCCAATAGGCCTTGGAACTGGAATTATTGTTCCATATTTTAGAAATCCGATTGATATCGCGGACGCACTCGCAGCGATCTCCGAGCTGACTGAAGGCAGAGAAATTAGCATTGGTATCGCCAGAGGTTCCACAGGGATCGTTCCATACCAGATTGATACGGAACCTGCAATCAGCTTCATGAGAGAAACGGTTGTTCTCCTCAAATCACTTCTTTCAGGAAACGAGATTTCAATAGCCAACTTTCCCCACCTCGCAAAGTATTACAGGTTCAAAGAGAAAGCTAGATTCAAACTGGCATTTCGCCCCAGGTCTCCGATCACATTTTATCACGGATGCAGCGGATTGCAGGCTGCGCGCCTTGCGGGCGACGTCATGGATGGAATTCTGATCTCTGGATTGTACGTCGCTCTACTCAGGACTGGTCGCGTAGAGGAGATAATCGCAGCAGCCGCCCACGGAAACAAATCTTCTCCGGGTCGAAACAAATTCGTCAACGCATGTGAAATAAATCTCTCAATGAGCAAGGACAGAGAAAGGGCGCTACAAGATCCGAAGAGTTTCTTGGCGCACGTGATACCGGGCAGTTATGACGCGCTCGGCCTGATAGAGCCACTCGGTATTGATAGAAAGAAAGTAGAATTGATGAAGGAAAAATCCAGGCAAGGAATTTCGTTTGAAGAATTGGCTGGTTTGATCTCAGATGACGATGTGAAAAAGTGTTACATTGCTGGGAGCCCGCGCGAATGCAGAGATCAACTACTGGACGTCTTGGATCAAACGGTCAAGCTTGGCTTTGACAGAGTTTCATTCAAACTTGGGCCTGACTACAAAGAAACCATAGAACTACTGGGCAAGGAAATAATTCCAGAGTTGACGGGCAGAGGCGGAAAGTAAACGCGCGCAATAACATTTAGAGCATTAACTTGCGGAAGTATATATTTCTCTTGGTGGCGGGGGGCGCGATACAAGAATTGCAGCTCTTCATACAAATCCGGTATCGGTACCTTACAAGATCTGTAAAGAAACCAGAGGAATCCCTCCTAGGAGACTAGATGATGGCAGCTAATAGTCGTCTTCTTCGAAGCGTCGAAATCAATGGAATATGGTATGAAGAAGCTCATACTTTCGACTTTTTGGGATACAGCCATCTCCGAAACAAACTGCTGAGTCTGGGCATTGCAAAATAGGTAAGGACGCCGACCAGAATTACCGAGAAAACAAAGTTGCTTCCAAACAGCGGCCACGATCCGAGAAACGGCCCGAGCAATAACCTCGCGGTTAAACTTACAATGTATGCTGCGAAAAGTGTGACCAAAAACATCTTCCACCTTGGTGGCGCGACGACGCTTCGCATATCTGGAAGTGAAAACCAGGTCTCCATGCCTGACGCCGACTCGTAATGCTGCACAGCGTAATTCTGGACTTCCTCCACAAACTTGTTTCTCACATCGGATTTCTCCCATGCCTCAAGGTTTTTCGGGCTGTCAAATCGCCAGATCATGTATCTGACATCCGAATCATAGCCCTGTGGCGTTAGAGTGGTCACCCCTCTGTAGCCCGGAAATCTATTCGCGCTCTCAATAACCCGCCGGAGCCAATCTGCGTACTCTTTTTCGCGTCCGGGCTTTATTCTCCTGCTCACGACCAGCATCGCATCATCAGAAGCTTTGGACAATCACTAGACCAGCAACTGAAAACAATAAGACAATAATAAGCGTACAAAGAATTCGGACAAGAATGAAATCCGCGCTTGAATGGCTACTCGAAAAGGATCAACCTTCAATCCGCTACCTCACGCTGAAACATCTGTTCGGAAAATCAGAGAAAGATTCCGAAGTAGTCTCAACGAGGAATGAGATAACAAAGAGGGGCTGGGCGAAAGAGATTCTTACAAAGCAGGAACCAGGCGGATGGTGGGTCGATAAGGAAAGCCTGTACCTGCCAAAGTATCTATCCACAAACTGGATGCTCCTGATACTCTCGGATCTCGGATTGACAAAGCGCGAAGACAGGATCGAGAAAGCCTGCAACCTCTGGATCAGAAGGTTCGCGAAGAATGACGGGGGGTTTGCAATGGAAAGTTCGAAGAAGGGCCACGTCTGCACCGCGGGAAACATGGCTCGCGCGCTGGTAAACTTTGGCTACGACGACCATCCGAAGGTCGAGAGTGCTTTCGAGTGGCTCGCGAAGAACAGCTCAGACCTTGGCGGCTGGTCGTGCTTCGGTAGCGGAAGAAACCTTGATTCGTGGGAGCCTCTGAGCGCATTCGCCGTTTATCCAAAAGAAAAGTGGACTAGAGGGATGAAGAACGCTGTCGAGAAAGGCGCCGAGTTCTTCCTGGAAAGGGAGCTTCACATTCAGGGAGATAATTACAATCCGTGGTACCGCTTCCATTATCCGGTCCATTACTATTACGATCTCTTGGTGGGATTAGATTTCATGACGGCTCTTGGATACGGGAAGGACAGAAGGATGGGACATGCAATTGACATTCTGAAGAAGCGACGGAACAAAGACGGCACTTGGAATCTCGACTCCATCCATCCGGATGTAGAAGGCGGCATGGGCGAATGGTACGCGAAGCACCCGAAGCAAGCACCAACCCCATTTGCTCTAGAAGCCGCAGGAGAGCCCAGCAAGATGATCACTCTAAAGGCGATGCAGGTGCTCGAAAGGCTGAGCTGAGAGCTCGATTCAAAGATGAAGGGGCCGCCGGTGGGATTTAGAGCCGATAACGGGTTCCGCTGTTCCTCGGTCGATTTCTCAGAATTAGCCAAGCCCTCAGAGGTCGAGTTCTGAGGCTTTAGGGGAGGGGACATTGCTCTCAAAACTACCTCATCCTAACGTCTTTTGTCGCTGGATGTCGTCCCTGCAGGCTTCGCAATCATCATGGAACAATCGGTGCTTGGATTTTCGGAACTTCTGCAATTTAAACATGCATGTATGTGGAGAAGCCTCGCACAAGAGAGTGCAAGCTGTTTTGGATATTCAAAGCAGCGTCAATAACCCACAGAACGCAGTATCGAAGCTTATTTCCATCTGTGAGGAGATTGCCCAAGAGGAAGAAGGAAAAGGGCGCCTGGACAGATTTTTTGTAAGTTTGATATGATGCGTGAAGAATCCGAAATAGCAAGAAGGCAGAAATACTCGACATTCCTTATTTCTGCTGATCAAAATTGATCTTCGAACACATCGATGGATGTGTTCAGCTGAGAAATGTTTCTTGGCTTCCCTATGATGGCCCCAAAGGCATCTTCAAGGAGGAGAGGAAGCATCTTGGCTGAACACGGAATTACGGATTCCCTTTCTTCGCGAAATGGAATTGTTTGCGCATCTTCAAACTCCACAACAACCCAACTCAAGTCTCCAAAGGATTCATTGATGGACCTTGGCCCACAAGTCAACTTCAGACCTGACGCTACTATGGGCAAGAGAGTCGTGCCCATAGTTGATGCCAGCAATGTTGCGAGAGTAAGTTCGGAAAAGGCAAAGCTCGATCGCCTCGTGTGCTTGCTCAATAGGTTCAAGCAGATCGCGCTGAATCCTATCTGCATAGCAGACGCAAACTTGTGGCGCTTGATTGATCATGGAGAGTCGTATGAGAAAATGGTTGCTGCCAGGACAGTCTTGCAAACACCGGCAGGATCATGTGCAGACACTTTCATCATTGGTACAGCCGAGCAGCTTTCACGCAAAGGAGTTCTGCCATACCTCGTAACGAATGATAGGAAGCTTGCTGAGTCCGCAACACCTGCCCGCAACGTGAAGTTCCTTTTTGTTCCATGGGAGAAAGAGGAACTTCTGTTATTTGATCCCGCGCTCGAAAAGCTGGCTGAAGGAGTTGGGTAGATAGATGAAGATCGTCGTAACTGGTGGCTCAGGTTTCGTTGGCAAATATGTTGTCAACCAATTGAAGGTCGATGGTCACGAAGTCAAAGCTCTAGACATAGCACCTAATGGATCCGAAGAGACGTACAAGGTTGATGTTACAAAACCTCTCCAAATCAAGAGCGCGCTCGAACTCTTCGAACCTGAAATTGTAGTCCACCTGGCTGCGTTGGCCGGCTCCACGGGAAAAGGAGGAGGTGCCGAGAGTCTCAAAGATCCGTATCGGTATTTCAATGTGAATATCAACGGAACACTCAACGTCTACGAAGCTTGCAGGCAGCTAGGTATCTCAAAGGTGATCTGCATGAGCAGCTTCTCGCCTTATGGCTTCGCGCCGTGCCCCATCAATGAGGAGACGCCTTTCCATCCAAACAATCCATACGGAGGATCAAAAGCATGTGTTGAGGAAATAGCGAAGGTCTATTCATCTAACTATGGAGTCAGGACGGTGATATTCAGACCACCGCTAATCTGTGGAGAGGGGCAAAACGAAGTGAACGCCCTTCGCGAATTTGTCACTTGTGCCCTACTAGACACGCCTATCGTGATTTTGGGTGAAGGAAAACACGTTCGGGAATTCGTCCATCCGCTCGATGTAGCTCGCGCGATCTCGGCGGGTATTCAGTGCATATCTAGGATGACCGTGCCATACGAGATATTCGTTCTCGGTAATAGGCCGATCAGAATGATCGACCTTGCTGAATTGATTGTAAGTCGGGTAGGAAATGGCTCGGTCGTGTTTAAGCGCGCGACGGGCCTAGTCTTTGACCAATTCACAGACCATGAAAAGGCAATGCGCGTCATGGGTTGGAAACCACGAATAGGCATCGAAGAGATAGTTGGTAGAGTGATCTCTGACATCAAGACTCGGCAGTCAATGTCAAGTCTTGAGCAAGCCGCAGAGATTCGAACAACTTAGAGGGTAAATCACATTGAGCGAAGGATTGGCAACGGAACCTCACTACGGAGACGGAATCCTCCGAATCATATCCCGAAACGATTCTCAGAGGATTGGAATATTGCTTAGGCATTCGGTCAAAGACAAGAGCAATGCGGAAGGTGACGAAGCTGGTCTTTCCCAATTGGGTTTTGCGGAGGCACGAAGATTCGGCCGTTTACTTCCAAAAAATCGCAACCTTTGCCTAAGCTACAGCCCTTCACCGAGATGTGTGGAAACTGCGACAGAAATCATGCGAGGATTTGCTGAGGGTAAATCTGGATCGGTCAGTGACAAGGGAGCAGAAGAATTTCACGCTTCATTCCGTTTCTTTTCTAGGCACGAAGCAAAAATGGATTCGTACAAGAAAAGTGTTGGACCAAAAGTATTCCTCAGAGAGTGGTTGGACAGTACTCTCCGAGAAGACGTTATGGAGCCCGCCGCCAAGGTGCAAAGATTTCTAACCAACTACTTCCATAATGAGCTGGAACAGATTGATCGATTTACTCTTCGCATCTGGGTAAGTCATGATTTTAGCATAATGATGATGCGAGAATTGCTCTTTGGTGCCAAGTTCGAAAGAGAGCCTTGGATTTCATATCTTGACGGGCTCATCCTCACTAATGATTCGAACAAGACCTTGTATGCGACTTGGAACGGTAGATCGGCTCCTGTGCCCGAATTGTAGATGAGAGGTGCCTTGCAATGATTGAGGTTGTTACAATTATAGCTACGAGGGAGAGATCCGCCTCACTCCCCAAGGCTTTGGATTCCGTTCTGCGACAATCATTGAAACCATCTAAGATAATCGTACTCGGTGAGACTGAAGAAGACTTTGCAATAGATCCAGTTGTTGTGTCTAACTCTTCTCCTGAAGTAGTGCAGCTGATTAATCATAGAACAAGAAATCTTTCTGGGGCTCTCAACACTGCACTTTTGCATCTACTCTCAATCGGGATCGACGAAGAAGAGACCTTCGTGGCATTTCTTGATGACGATGATCGATGGGAAAGTAACTATTTGGAACGCGGCGTTGCTTGTGTGACCGCTGATGCTTCGGATCTTGTGGTTTCGGGAATCATTCGCCACGAAACAGGCGGCGATTCTTTAGGGAGGAAGCAATCTATCCCTGCGGAGCTGAACAGTTCCTCGTTTCTGGCAACCAACCCGCATATCCAAGGTTCAAATCTATTCGTCAGATTGTCTTGTCTCCTAAAGGCAGGAGGCTTCGATGAGAATCTTGAGAGCACGACCGACAGAGACGTATGCATCAGGCT
>DATLTL010000029.1:0-3870 GCA_035533635.1 Nitrososphaerales archaeon | reverse complement strand
GTGTCACCAAAATCGTAGGTATACTTGCCCTTTGTGGTGTGAGGGACAGCCTTCGATTCGCATGCTACGAACTCAATTTCATTTTTCTTCTTTAACTTCTCTCCCATGAACGGTAGACAGAAGCCCCCAAAGTTTGATCCGCCGCCAATGTTTCCGACCAGCACATCAGGTTTCAGATCGATCAATTCAAGCTGCTTCTGGACTTCTAACCCTATCACAGTCTGGTGCATCAAAACGTGGTTCAGAACGGATCCAAGAGAGTACCGTGTTTTCTCGTCGGTAAGAGTGTCCTCAATAGCCTCACTGATCGCAATCCCCAGGGAACCTGAATCGTTGGGATCCTTTTGGAGCAAGCTTCTCCCAAACTTCGTGTTATTGCTGGGAGACGAGAAACATTCTGCACCCCAGGTTTCCATCATTATTTTTCTTCCGGGCTTCTGTTTGAAACTTGCAGCTACCATGTACACTCGACATTTTAGCCCAAAATATGCAGAGGACATTGCTAGTGCAGAACCCCACTGACCCGCCCCAGTCTCCGTCACTAATCTTTCAGTACCCTGTTTTTTGTTGTAGTATGCCTGGGCGAGTGCAGTATTTGGCTTGTGGCTACCGGCCGGGTTCGCGCCCTCCCACTTGTAGTAAATTTTCGCCGGTGTCTTGAGGTACTGTTCCAGTCTGAACGCGCGCATTAATGGTGTTGGTCTCGGAAGCCACTTGTAAGCTTCAATGACTTCATCGGGAATCTTGATCCATCTCTCCTGCGAAACTTCCTGAGCGACTAGCTCTTTCGCGAAAATTCGAAAGAGAGGCTCCGGTGACATCGGTTGAAGTGTTCCAGGGTCGAGCGGCGGCGGCAACGGTTCTGGCAAATCTGCTTGAATATTGTACCACGAAGTGGGTAAGTCGTCCTGAGGCAGAAACACTGCGCGCTGGTCGCTTTTTGTCATGAGTTAGCGAAACTTTATCCTTGATTTATCGGTTTCGAGAGCTTTTCCATGATGGCGTAACTCTCGAAGCTCATCGTGATTACTGAGATACTTTTCCGGATCAACCCAATCTAGCTTTTCGATTTGTAGGGGCTTTGAATCGCATTGTTCCAGCTATACTGAGTTTGAAGCTAGCTTTTCCGTAAAAAGTATCACGCCGTTGCAGAAAATATTCCGTTTTTATGGAAGATTTGTATCTCCAGATTTGTTTCAGTACAAATAATCGATTGAAACAATGAGATTCCGGTAGATGTTTAAGCTAATGTCTCTCGCCATTGATTTTTAAAGAAAAAAACGGAATATGATTACGGAAATAGAGAGATCGAGCTGCAAAGGCGCAAGATTCGTCAAATCTTCTCACAAAGAAGCTAAATCTGATAGGTTAACTTCTTAGATTCTTTCTTTTCTTGATCTGGTTCTTCTTGTTCTTGTTTTCTCATAATATTGCGGGTCACCGCAAAAGTTACGCCAAGAAATAGGATCAGGAATGCACCGTTAATGAGTATCGAGATGATAACATACAAATTCGAATGAAAACTAGAATCCGCATCGGCAATGACTTGTGCAGCAAACATGATTAGAGAAAAAGCTGCAGCTGCTGCTCGCCAAGGCCCGGTTACCATCATACTCTTTGTGAACGCGAGTCCTACAGCGACGAAACAGAGAATTGCTCCGATTATCGAGTAGACGGATCCTTCGCCCAGACCGGCGACCAATGCAAAGTAAATGCCCGCTAGGAGGAACATCACATTCGTTCCAGATATGAAATCCTTGGCCGACAAGCCGCTAATCAAGACAACCGCTTCAGGAGCGGCCTTAAAGTGTTTATCCTGGAGCACGAATCTGCTTCTGAAACTTCTCCTTGGCAGGTTGCGATATTGCGATTCCAGAATGCAGAACAAAGCACTTATTGAACCCTGTGAAATATATTATTGGTCAAATTCATACAATGTTTAGTGGAGAAGCCGAAATCCAAGCTAGGCGGAAGACACTTGCTGTTTTACAAGACGAGGTCAGGCGCGTTTTGGACACTTCGCGCGAACTCGTCCAGCTGTTTGTCGCTCTTTCAAAGAATGATAATCCTGCTGTCCAAGTCTCGTTAGAGAAGATCAAAAAAGCCGAGGAAGACACCGAGCAGCTCCGACGCATGCTCACAAGAGAGCTCGCAGAGATTGGCACAATGATGATCAATCGCGAAGATTTCTTGCGAACGGCTTACAATATCGAGGGAATGTCGGGGTATATCTCTGGCGTTGCGTTCAAGCTTTCGCAGATGAAATTTTCGGTTGTGAAGAAAGCTGGCATCGCAGACGAGCTTCGCGACTTGATTGACATGAGTGTTGAATCGGTGCAGAGATTGAACGAAGTTGTTAGAGCTCTTGCGATTAATCCGATTCATGCAATAGATCTTTCAAACTCCGTCCAGAAATTGGAAAAACAAGTTGATGACAAGTATCGCTCTCTTACTAGCAAGGTAATGACCGAAATTGATTCCGTTAAAGAACTGTTGCTGCTCAAAGACATCATCCAGGGAATCGAAGATCTAGTAGACGATTGCCTCAAAGCGACCGATTCGATTACCATACTCGCCCTTGGTCTGTGAGCACACTTGTACGCAGAGCTAATAGAGAACAGACTAGTAGTCTGGAACATCGAAGATTCTCGGAAACTATTTTCGTCAGGATTTTTTGGAAAACCCATCGGGATACCAAAGCCAAAGGCCGACGAATTTGACGCCCCGATAATTCTCGACCTGCTTGAGGGCTATTATCTTGCATCCAAGTCCGAGATACAGGTCTTTCAGGATGGAAAGAAGGTCACGTCCGAAAGGCTACAAAAAATGTGCAGAGACGAAGTATTCCAGTTTAGAGAGAAATTGCTAGTCTACACCAAGCTAAGAGAAGCTGGATTCGTTGTAACCCCGGGCGTTAAGTTTGGCGCTGACTTTGCCGCATATGAGCGTGGGCCAGGACTTGATCACGCTCCGTATCTTGTCAGGGTCGCTCTTCCCTCCAACAAGATGACGGCTACTGATATTGTTCTCGCGGGCAGGTTGGCCACTACTGTGAGAAAGCAGTTTATCATAGCAGTTGCGGATCTGGCCAAGTGCGAAGTATCGTTTATCGGATTCGATTGGTGGCGTGCTTAGCGTCGACTGACCGTTCTTATTGAACTCGAATCAATTTGAATGTACAGTTTATTTAGTATTCTTCAGACAAGTGTACGCCTGCAGTACTTTTATATAATTAATATGCCTACTTTTGTTGCGATCGGTGTACATTTGTTAAATGCCATATTCTAGAGAGGGGGGCAAACTAAAGCCGCGAAAATACACTAAGTCTGACGTGATATCGAAACTTCAGGAAGAAAAGATCAAATTTGTCGATCTACAATTCACCGACGTTCCAGGAAGACTTCAGCACGTGACTGTTCCTATGGAATCTCTGGATGATGACGCTTTTGCCGATGGTGTTCCAAAGCTCGACGGAAGCTCGATCAGAGGATTCACAGACATTTACGATTCTGACATGCTCTTGATACCTGATCCTGTCACCTACGGCACCTTGCCTTGGACTCCTGATAATCTAAAGACGGGTCGAATGATTTGCGATGTCGCCAAAGGGTTTGGAATGGGACGGTTCTCTAGAGATCCGAGATTCATTGCGCAACGGGCCGAAGAGGAAGCAAAAAAACAGGGATTCGACACAACTTATTGGGGGCCCGAAATCGAGTTTTTTGTTTTTGACAAGGTTTCATGGGACGTTTCGACACCATTCGCGGGCCAGGGATATCATATTGAGTCCAGAGAAGCAGCTTGGAACAATGGACCAGGCGCGAATAACAGCCCGCCAATTCGATTCAAGGAAGGGTACTTCCCTGCGTC
>DATLTL010000028.1:0-2496 GCA_035533635.1 Nitrososphaerales archaeon | reverse complement strand
GTTCCCTCTTCTTTTTCTAGAACTGCCATCCATCGATCAATTTCAATGGAATGCTTCCTCTCTTGTTCTTCATAGAAAGCCTGTGATTCGGTTTTGTCAAGTGTCTATGCGCCTTCAGCGGAGGAGAATAAATCCTCTTGGACATCAACTTCCTTGTTTCTTCTACTGCGCGTTTTTGAGTAAATACCCGGCCTCCACATTTTTTACATCTGTAGCCTTTCCCCTTTCCGGCAGAGTTCATTGAAGTCTTACAATTAGGGCATTCCGGGTTTGAATACGTTATTTTCTTGGCGAGCATGATAGGTTTGAAATATTCTAGATTCAGTATTTTTGGGTGCAGTGTTGTAGATTTTCGTATCCCTCCGCCAGCTTCGATTACGTCCCCAACAATCAATTGTTTTGCATCGTTTCGGAAAGACGCGGTGGGCTCGTAGCATGCGCAAGGAATCTCGCCCGCTTCATTTTTTATTGAAAAATAAACGTGACCTCCAATTTCGGTTCTCGCCGCGGAGTTTACGGTTCCAACCACCTTGCCGGAAACGTATGCCTTTGGTCGATCCAAGGTTATCGTCTCTTGCAAATGCTCAGCGGTTCCTTGATTCGAACGGAAGACCATCCAACCTCGAAGGTTTTCGATAGGAAATAGCATCCTGAAGGCATTGATCACATTTTTTGGCGTTTCACCTCGTATCCCACAAAGTACAGGATCAGGTCCGTGGGGAGTGATCATTAGTCGCTCATATTCAAAATCATAGTTGCTAAAAGTTCCAGGAAATGTAGTTTCGCTCATACGTATGACTCTCGATTTATCCAGCGTCCTTGGTCTGGCGATTTCCTTTTTGTAGGCGATGAGCTCGTAAGTATGGTCATTTGGCAGAAAGTTTCCCACGGCAGCTAGCGCCCCAATCAGCCCTTGAGCAGAACGAAGCGAAAAAGACCCAAGGCAATGATCCCGAATAATTTCACGCGCTTCTCTCAAACCAAGGACAGAATACAGTGCGCGTTTTGAAAAGTCTACTATTTCTCTTGGAATCTGTTCGCTCTTGAGAATTACTAGTCCTGAATTTGCTCTTGGACTGGTAGCGAATTTTACGACATGATTCTTGCACAACCTGAATAGATCTTGCGTCGGTATTGTGCTCTTGACTCTAATCGCTAATGCCGCGTTGCCTCTGGTCTTCCAAGGAATGTTCGGGTTGAGCCGAATCAGGTTGGGATAATCTAGAAGTTCTGTTCGCTTCCTTGAGTCAGAGAGCAGGTACTTGACAAGATTATAGCACAGAAAAGTCGTACACATACCATCGCTCGAATCGGTGTCGTCAAATCCGATATGATAGGTAACAGATTTCGCCGTTGGCGATCACGGTGAAATAATGAAGTAAATTAGAATAAAAGCGATCTTAGGATTCTACTACAATCATGGTCAACGTAGATCTGACCTTTTCGAGTCGTCTGATCTTCCAAGTGATCGTCTCTTTGACTTTCTCCATAGTGTCTGCCTCTATCTTGGCAACAATATCATAAACTCCGTAAACCACGTAAACCTCTTTTACGTGATCTATCCCTCTCAATTCCCGAACTAGATCTTCCTCTGCGCCAAGATCAGCATTTATCAGCACAAATGCCATGGGTTGATGTTGTGAGGGCACAGGGAACTATTTCTGAGCATCATATTAAATAGGTTTTCTATCTCTTGGTCAATGACAAGAAATCTCTGGCTGCATTTTTTCTGTGTTTTGGAGGAATGAAATCTTAGTTATCGAGCTTATCCGGGCGGGCGAGATGAAATCAGAGGATTCCGGCAACCCACACGTTTTCACATTGGAGCTTCACCAAGACGATCCAGTGAAATGTACGTCAGCAAAAATGAGAAAGCTTGGATTTGCACGCGCGTTGAATGCTAACCGAATTTCCAAGAACGCAATCGTTCTAAATCCATTTGCAAAGGAAGTTCTCTGCAAATCGGATAGTGATAACGCGCTAAAATATGGACTCGTGGTAATTGATTGTTCATGGGTGAAGGCGGACAGGGTATTCAACAGGAAATACAATGGGTACCATAGGAAGTTGCCTGCCCTAATTGCAGGCAACCCGACCAATTATGCAAAACTATGGAGCCTGAGTTCCGTGGAAGCAGCAGCAGCGTCACTTTACATCATGAACTTTTACGATGCTGCCTACCGATTGTTGAGGATTTACAAGTGGGGCGAGACATTTCTGACGTTGAATCATGCGGCGCTCCACGAATACTCGCAAGCGGACAGCGATCAGGAGATCCAGCAGATTGAACAATCTTACTTCCCGAATGCTTCTCAAGTTTCATAGTTTTGGGCGCAAGCCTTAATTCGATTATTTTTTGCTCAATCATCTGGTACGAGCAAGCGCGCGGGTCTCGGAGTACTTCTGAGGAAACTCCTCTGTCCATGCGGAAAAGCACGGCGTCGCGAGACGCAATCAGAGATGGTTGGCTCCAAAACAGAAACGATATCCAAGCCA
>DATLTL010000027.1:0-5076 GCA_035533635.1 Nitrososphaerales archaeon | reverse complement strand
TTGACCAAGATTCAATGTCCTCGTAGAGTTTCAGCTTGTTCAATACTTCAACCACGTGGGATCTTTTTACGCCGATGTTGTGCATCTGTTCGCTTATCGTTTGAGCGAAATCCGTCATCGGAGAAGTCTTCTGAATTCTCACGATCTTATCGAAACTATTCTCAAACAATTTGAGATACCACATCCCGAGTTCGTCCTCAATATCGGCGATGTCTGCGACCGGGTCGCCATCTCCGGGACTCGTAATTTTGCCTTCCGCGTCAATGCTTCCTGAAGCGTCCACCACGTGTAGGAGCGCGTCAGATTGCGCAGCGACGGAGAGGAATTGATTGCCTAGTCCTCTACCTTCCCAGGCTCCCTTGATCAACCCGGGCAGGTCAATAATTTCAATCGGAATAATCCGCCAGCCGTCGATGCAGCTGGAATTTTTCGGGCTGTCTTGCTTGACACCCAGCTCTCTGTGAACACATAGGGTTGCGGCGTGTCCTACTCCTGTATTCGGCGACTTTGTGGTAAACGGATAGTTGCTGATCTCTGCGCCCTGCGTTGTCGCCGAATTGTAAAAAGTGGTCTTACCAGTATTTGTTTTTCCGATTAGACCGATCTTGACTGTAGCCAATTGATTTTCACCAGTGATGTGCAAAGGGTTTCATAAAATGGTTCGCTATGATTTTGGCCAACACGTTTAAGAGGGAAATTCACATCGGAATGTGCAAAATCGGTCGCCTCGTGGTAGATTTGAGAGAAGAGGCAGTTACAGTCGGTTCGGGAAAGAAAATCTCCATCACCCAGAAAAACGGAATCCTGATTCGCACTCCTTCCTACAATTTGGCTCTCGATCCCAAAAAGGCGTCCAGCTGCGAATACACCTTCGTATCGCACGCGCACATTGACCACGTCCACACTCCAAATGGTAAATCCCGACTGATTGCAAGTAAGGAGACAGCCGCTCTTGCAAAAGCTCGAGGGTACGACCTTGTAGCATCAGCTGAAGAGGCAAACGGAATCACGCTTTCAGACGCTGGGCACATTCTAGGTTCGAATGCGATTTTGATTGAAGATAGCGTATTCTACACTGGAGACTTTTCGCGAAGGGACCGGGGATTTCTGAAAGGCTCGAAGGGAGTAAAGTGCGATACCTTGATCATGGAAACAACCTACGGCAACCCGAAGTATGTTTTCGGCGAGACTACCGACATTGTTTCCAAAGTGAATAGAATTATCGCGGATTCTTTTGATCAGTGCCGTCCAGTAGTATTGACCGGCTACGCGCTCGGAAAGGCACAGATGATTACCTATCTTTTCAAACACTGGGCGCCAATTTATCTTCACGAAACTGTCCACAAGATGAACGAGACGCACATCAATCTGGGTGTGGATATTCCAAGTTTTGTTTCCCAAGCTGCTGAGAGCGGGAAGCTTCTTGAGAGAAGACCCTGGATCATGGTCTCGCCGTCCATGAGTGGAAGGTCGGCGCTCATAAAATCACTCAGAGAAAGATACAACGCGCTCGTCATCGCATTCACCGGGTGGGCGGTTGATCAAAGTTACAGGTTCTCCATGGGAGTGGATTACGCTTTTGACTTGAGCGACCACTGCGATTTCAACGAACTAGTGGATCTTGCAAAGTACTGCAATCCAAGTAAAGTTTACACAGTACACGGGTTTGCTTCCGAATTCGCAAACCATTTGCGGCATCTGGGGTTCGACGCAGAATCTCTCGATCCCCAGGGACAGAGCACTATCTCTAGCTATTCGTAGTCTTAAATCCCTGAAACTCTTTCAGCAAAAATAGTACTGTTGTCGATCATGGTACCGAAGAGCGATCAGGAAATATCGAACTTTATTTCAGTACCATCAATATCAGCAGTCGCCCAATTTGCGCTTTCTGGATAATTTTCTGAAGATATCTCGACAGATTTTACCCTAACCAGGAAGGCTAGCTCATCCCTCTTTGACTCGATTAGTGCAAGCGTCTGAGCGTTTAATCCCGAAACGCGGGCTACTTTGAGTATGTCCGTCGGGTTGAAGCCCTTTTCTTTCCGGAGCGCCTGAAGATTTCTCGCGATATCCCTTACGATCCCTTGCGCAATCAGCTGATCATCTCTAGAACTGTCCAGTGCGACAACTATCCCATAGTTCTCCGATACTACGTACTTGGGATCGGAAGAAGCAAACGTGAAGATGATATCAGATTGGGTTAGTTCGAAATCGCTCATGTCTGGTAGTTTTGCCTTTCCTCTGTTGGAGATCTCTTTGAAGAGCCACGCTGCGTCCGCTTTTGCAAGTTTCGCGGAAAGATCGTTCATCCTAGCCTTGGCTCTTGGAGCCACGAGCTCATAGTTTGGCTTTGCCGAAACCTTGATGGGCATCTTCATGGGGTCGGATACGAGTTCAACATCAGACAGGTTTGTCTGCTCTAGAAGGAGATCTTTGTTCTCCAAGATCAGGTCTTGCTCGTTTTGACCGACAAGGTAGTACGCTTTTCTCAACGGCCAGCGTCTTTTGGCCTTCGCCTTCATCCTCGCAGCATTGGTTAGAGAAACGGTCTTCGCGAGAAGGTCAAATTCAACCTCTAGTTTCTCGTTTCTGTATTCTGGCATCGATTCTGGCCAGCTGAGCAGAAGAAGTGCTTCTACTCCAAAGCACTTTCCAGCCAGAGAATCAGTCAGAAACGGCGCGATTGGATGCATCAACGCGTCGACGTTTACCAAGACTAGTCCTAGGACTGAGTAAATCACCTGGCGCCGCTTTTTCGTTTCTTCGGTTTCCTCCCACATCTCGCTCCTGATTATGGGGACGTATGTTTGACTCAGGTCATCGATCAAAAATCTCTCCAGCGCCCTTGCCGCTTCATGATACTTTGCCTCAGAATACGATCTGGTACAAACATCGATTAACAGTCCCAACTTGGAGAGGAGCCAACGATCCTGCTTTTTGAAACTCTTGTCATGCGCATTGAGAAGTCTCTTTGATTCATTTCTTGAAAATTTGAAAGCATCAAAGGAGGCATTTTGCAGATAGAATACGTGCATGTGGTACAGGGTATTCAGGATCTGGTAGGGCCTTGTGACTAACTCCGACTGGGAGAAATTAAGAGAATCGATAGGACTGGCTTTCCAAATCAGATAGAATCGAATCAGATCAACGGAATTTTTAGCCAATAACTCTCGGACGGGAACGAAGTTGCCCTTGCTCTTGCTCAGCTTCTCACCTTTTTCGTCTAAGACGTGCCCTTGGAACAGGAACGCCTGATACGGTGCCTGCGACTTCATCTTCAGAAGCACATTTTCGATGAGCAGGCTGTACGCCCACCCACGAGTTTGATCGATGCCTTCGGTCAGATGCGGCATGGGAATGTACTCGTCGTATTCCTTGTCCGTGTGTGCGGCGTACGGTGCAGCGCCGCTATTGTGCCAGGTGTCCAAAACAAAGGGCTCGCGCTTCATTTCTGTTCCGCATGAGGAGCACGGTATGGTGACGCGATCGATCCACGGCCGGTGAAGCTCAAAGTTCTCTCCATCTGGAAGAGATGTTGCCTTTGCGACTATTTCTTTCCTGGAGAACAACCCCAGTTTCTTGCCGCATTTGTCACATTTCCAGATAGGTAGTGGAGTTCCCCAGACGCGTTCGCGTGAAATACACCACGGTCTCTTCTCCTTTACAATCTCAACGAATCTGTTTTTCGGCTGGTCGTAGTAGTATTCGACCTTTCCCGTCGCATCCACGGCCATCTCTTTTAACCTATCAACGAAGTAGAAGTACTCGCGGCGTGCAAGGTAAACCAGCCTGTGACCTGATCGCCAGCAAACGGGATATTCGTGTTTCAACCTTCCATAACGCAAAAGAGCACCTTCTTGTTTTAGGGCATCAGATACCTTCTGGTCAGCATCGCGGACAAATAGTCCAGAAAAAGCGCCTGCATCTTGATTGAAAACCGCTTGCCCGTCGATCGGGTTGAAGACGGGAATCTTCCTCTTCTGAGCGACTTCAAAATCGTCCTCTCCATTTGCGGGCGACATGTGCACTAGCCCGGATCCCGTGGTATCATCAACGAACTCCTCTGCAACTATCGAGTGCACGAGCTTGTTTTCTTCGTCCAACTCGCCCTGTCTAGGTATCGATCCTATGAGCGGATGTTCGTATTGGATCCCTTCTAGTTCTCTTCCTTTAACCCTCTTTGTCACAGAGTAATTTTCGATGTGAAGCTCCTTCATCAAAGCTTCCAATCGTTGACTACCAACAATCCAAGTCTCGCTTCCCTGCGGAAGTTGCACTTTAACAAAACAATATTCGGAATCCGGCTTCGCCCCGACGAGTTCGTCCGTGATTACAGTAAATGGCATCGTCGTCCAAACAATCAGGAAGGTTGCTTGCTCTCCGCGCACCTTCATCTTGAAATACATCGATGGGTCTTCGAGATTCTCATAGCCACCGAGAGCGACCTCCGCAGCGCTCAGAGAAGTCTGGCAACTAGGACAAAAAGGGGTCACTCTGAAGCCCTCTGCCAGTATTTCGTTGTCCCACGCAGATTTCAAAATCTGCCACTCACGCTCGATATAGGAATCGCGATATGTCCAGTACGCATTTTCATCGTCGATTAGAAGTCCTACGCGTTCGTCACTCTCCCTCCAGACCGCATGATATTTCTGGAGCATTTTCTTGCATTCTGCAACGAGTGCTTCTTCACCAACAGTCTTCAGGTTGGCTGTTTTGTTTCCCGTTAGTCCAAGTTCCTTCTCCGCTTGAAGTTCTACAGGCAGACCTTGGCAATCCCACCCGCCTCTGAAATCGATGCAGAGTCCTCGAAGAGTTTCAAACCTGTACCAAAGATCTTTGATTATCCTCCCACGCAGGTGACCCATATGCGGCTCGCCGTTCAACGTCGGCGGCCCGTCAACGTACCCGACCTTCTTTTTGCCGGAAAATTTCAGCTGGATCTTTTTCCTAAGATCTATTTGCTTCCAGTTTTCCCTGACCTCTGATTCAATTTTCTTTGGGTCGTACGAATTGGAAAGCAAATATTCTGACAAGAGTAGATGTCTAACTCCAATTTGAATAGGATGTCAGCGGGGA
>DATLTL010000026.1:0-3101 GCA_035533635.1 Nitrososphaerales archaeon | reverse complement strand
TTCAAAGACTCTGGGCAGAATTGACATTGCGGCAAAGTTCATTGCAAGATCGGAAGTTGGGAGGGTTGTCGTTTATTCTGCAAGAGAGTACGCAAAGACTCCAATTGAAAAGTTCTGCGAGGCTACTGGCGCTATTGGGTTAACCGGTCGCTTTATGCCTGGAACATTTACCAACCCGTTGTATCCGCACCACCTGGATCCGGAAATCGTATTGGTTGCTGATCCGGCCGTCGATTTTCAAGCTCTGGATGAGGCATCAAAGCTTGGAATACCGGTTGTCGCAATTTGTGATACCGATAACGTAACGGCGAGCGTCGATATTGTAATCCCAGCCAATAACAGAGGACGAAGTGCACTCGCTGCAATCTTCTGGCTTTTGGCGAGATACGTGTTGATGCATTCTGGAGCGATAACTTCCGAACAGCAGATGAAGTACACCATAGAGGATTTCGAGACTAAACTCGTCGAAGAAGAAGACGAGGGCGAAGAAGTTCCCTTCGAAAGCTCTTAAACCTTCAGCACCTGTCCTAAACTCGAAGATTCAGGCTTGGCTGCTGGCTCAACCAGGTTGCCTGCGGTAGCAGGTACTTTTTATCCTCTGGATAAGGACGAGCTCTTCGAATCTATCCATCGCTGTTTCACACATCCGTTGGGTCCGGGACGCTTTCCAGATAATAACTCCTTCAAGAAAGAGGAGACCGACCGAGTCGAGTGTCTAGTAGTACCGCACGCAGGATACGAATTTTCCGGACCGGTAGCGGCCAATTCATATCTTGTAGCACATGATTTTTTTAAATCAATCACTAACAAGAAGACTACTGCAATTATCGTTGGGCCGAATCATTATGGAGTAGGAAGTGGCGTAGCTCTGTCGTCAGCTGCCACATGGCTAACTCCGCTCGGTGAAGTCAAAGTGGCAGGCGATCTTTCCAAAAAACTGCGCGAGAATTGCGATATTTTAGACATTGATGATATCGCACATTACAAGGAACATTCAATCGAGGTCCAACTTCCGTTCTTGCAAGTCGTTTCAAAAAAGGGAAATGATTTGCGTATCTTGCCTATCTCTCTTATGCTGCAGGATATTGAAACGATTCAGCAAATCGCGGAAGGTCTATTGGAATTGATCAAGAGCTCCGATGGGGAATTCCTAGTAATCGGTTCGAGCGATCTTACTCACTACGAGCCGCATGCTCAAGCAACCAAGAAGGATGCCCAGTTGCTCGAATCTGTTACAAAGCTAGATCTGAAAAGTTTCTACTCGGTACTTGAGAGACTTTCCATTTCAGCTTGTGGTTACGGGGCGATCGCGACGGTGATGCAGGTAGCAAAGAAACTGGGAAGAAAGAGAGGCGTTGTGCTGAAATATGCAACTAGTGGAGATGTCACTGGAGACAAATCGTCGGTCGTGGGTTATCCATCGGTGCAATTCATTTGAAAAAAAGCGTGACTGCTAGTGCCCCGGGCAAAATCATTTTGACGGGGGAACACTTCGTAGTCCACGGTGCGTACTCTATCGCGGCTGCAATCAATAAACGAGTAAAGGTGAACATTTCCAATACTACCGACGACTCGTACATTGTATCAGGGAGTTCCAGATCCAAGATGGCGGAAAACGACGGACGTTTCATACTTGTAAAGACTATTCTTAACCAAACAATCGGGAAAAAATCAAAAAACGGGGAAGTAGCAATTTCAATTTCATCCGAGATTCCTGCCGGGTCAGGACTTGGTTCGTCAGCCGCTGTTGCAGTCGCGACTGCGGCTGCGGCTCTCAAATTCGCCGATCTGGAGGTTGACTCGAGAAAGATTTTCGAGATTGCTCTTTCTGGCGAGAGAAAAGTGCACGGGAATCCGTCTGGTGTCGACATCGAGACAAGTTTACGTGGCGGACTGTTGCTGTTCAGTAGAAACGCAGGCGCAAAGCCTATACCACTAAACCGAACTGTTCAGTTTTTGATCGTTTACTCTGGAAAGCCGAGAAATACTTCAAAAATGATTGATAAAGTGGGTCTTAAAAAGAAACAATTTCCTCATTTCTTCGAAAGCCTGACCCGTTCTGCTTCTTTCTTGAGTTTGGATGTCGTTGACGCAATAACGGTTGGAGATTTGCCGCGACTGGGAGCACTCATGAATATTTCACAGACAACGCTTTCTTGGATTGGAGCCTCGACTTCTGCACTCGACAGACTAATAGATGATCTTGCAGCTCAAGATGTTTTTGGTGTCAAACTGACCGGAGCCGGTGGCGGAGGAAGTGTCATAGCGTTGCCGAAACCGGAATCAATCGAAACTCTTTCTCAATTCGCTTCAAAGAATTATCCTTGGAGTCTTCTCAAGCAAATCCCACAGGAGGGCTTGCGATGGGAAGAGTGAATCGAAAACTCACGATAGTTAAGCTTGGAGGCAGCTTGATCACTTACAAGGATCGTGCACTCACTGTCAATTCGAAAGCAATTCGGACAGCTGCCAAGGCGATCTCGAAATCACTGAAATCAAAATCCGACCAGAAATTGTTCTTGATACATGGCGGCGGATCCTTCGGACATTACTATGCAACAAAATTTCATCTTTCGACAATTCGAAGCAACGTCAGGGCTGAGGGAGTCTCAAAAACAGCAGCCGCGATGATAACGCTTCACTCAATAGTACTTGACCGACTTGTAGGTGAAGGCGTTCCTTGCAAAACCGTTGTCACTTCTGAATTCCTTTCTGATGATGGCATAAAGGTCACGAAACGAGGTAAAAGCGAATTGGAGTTCCTTTTTCGGAACAGTTTTGTGCCAATATCTTATGGAAATGTTTCAGCCACACAAAAAGGAAGCGCCATTATTTCTGGAGACCAGATTGCCCTAAGCTTAGCAAAGAAATTACCTGTCGATCGCGTAATTTTCGCCATGGATGTTGACGGAATATACTCGGATTCGGGAATGAAAGGTGATGTTATTGACGAACTAGATATGAATAACGCGCCGGCGGGAAATAAATGGAAATATGATGTTACTGGAGGTATCCGCGCCAAAATAGAAACTGGTTTCAAGCTCGCAAAATTGGGGGCAGACGTCTTCTATGTAAACGGCAACAAGGGTGGCAGACTAGAA